>JAKFXO010000044.1 GCA_021731345.1 Candidatus Peribacterales bacterium
GGTGTTGCCCTAGGCATAAGGGCCACGCTGATTTGACGTCATCCCCACCTTCCTCCGCCTTGGAGGCGGCAGTCTCCCATGAAAAAACAACATAGGATGAGGGTTGCGCTCGTTCGCTGACTTAACAGTACACCTCAAGGCACGAGCTGACGACAACCGTGCAGCGCCTGTCTTAGCGTTCCTTGCGGCACCCCTCCGTTTCTGGAGGGTTCGCTAGATGTCAAGCCTAGGTGAGGTTCTTCGCTTACTATCGAATTAAACCCCATGCTCCACCGCTTGTGTGGGTCCCCGTCTATTCCTTTGAGTTTTAGTCTTGCGACCGTACTTCCCAGGCGGCGAGCTTACCGCGTTAGCTAAGACACGGAAGGCAATTGAGAACCTCCCACATCGAGCTCGCATCGTTTAGGGCGTGGACTACGGGGGTATCTAATCCCCTTCGCTCCCCACGCTTTCGTCTCTCAGTGTCAGCAAGTAGCTAGCATCCTGCCTTCGCTTTTGGCGTTCTACCGCATATCTACGGATTTTACTCCTACATGCGGCATTCCAGATGCCTCTCTACTGCTCAACTTTAGTAGTTTCCACGACGCTCCCGGGGTTGAGCCCCGGACTTTTACCGCAGACTTACTAAAGAACCTACAGACGCTTTACGCCCAGTGATTCCGAGTAACGCTTGTATCCCCTGTATTACCGCGGCTGCTGGCACAGGGTTTGCCGATACTTTCTCCTGAGGTACCGTCAAAAATTTCGTCCCTCAGAACAGGTGTTTACGACCAGTTAAGGCCTTCATCCACCACGCGGCGTCGCTCCGTCAGACTTTCGTCCATTGCGGAAGATTCCTCACTGCTGCCTCCCGTAGGAGTATGGACCGTGTCGCAGTTCCATTCTGACTGGTCGTCCTCTCAGACCAGTTACCCGTCATTGCCTTGGTGAGCCGTTACCTCACCAACTAGCTGATAGGCCGCAGGCCCCTCCCGAACCGATAAATCTTTACCCTTTCGGGACTATCCGGTATTAGCCCGCCTTTCGGCGGGTTATCCCTGAGTTCGGGGCAGGTTCCAACGTGTTACGCAGCCGTTTGCTGTGCTTTTAAAGGCACTCAACTTGCATGTGTTAGGCGCGCCGCTAGCGTTCACTCTGAGCCAGGATCAAACTCTTCGAAAAGAAGATGTTCGTGTACCGAGTGTTTATGTCGGTACATGGCTTCTAAATACCGTTTTTTTGCAAAGGTGGTATGCCCTTTGTTTAATTCCAAAGGAAATAAATTGGACCTAATTTTCTCTACTACACGATGCTGTGAAGGAGCTTAGGCGCGTGTGAGGCGGAGGCTCCTTTTTGAAAGGGAGACAAACAAGCCATTACGAATACATAGGCTTACTCACAGCCGGGCAATCTTAGGTGGCAGTTTATGCGGCGTCAAGCAGGATCGAACAAATTTTTTTGGCATCCTCTTTTTAGTCACTCTTGATGCTGAGCTCGGGCGTGAAAGCGTCGCCTGGTAGCCATTTGTGCATGTTTTGTCCTTCCGCAAAGTATTCAGCGAGGAAGTAGTCGAGTTCACTGTCGACAAAAGAAACGGTCGCGGCTACATGTTGTTTTGCAGTCTTGCTGTAAATGCAGATGCCCCTTGCTGGTTTTGTGAGACGTCGGATTCCTTTGATGTACGGATACTTGGGATTACTGAAGGGGATAATTTTTTCTCGTGGCACGACTTGCATTTTCCCATCTACCAATTCCAATGCAGCAGAGCTCACTCCAGACACGATGAAGTTCACAGTGTCCTCATTCTTAGTATTACGAACGTCATTTGTGAGCGTACAGGTTATCGCTGGCTGTACCTCCGCAAGAGAGACCCAGCCGTGTCTAGGACGAGAGTGGTTTAGTTTGCGATAGCGAATCCACGCGCGCTTCCCCTCGGGGTCGATGTGCGTGACGCGGCCAGACGTCGCACCATCATGTGTAACTGGATCAATAGTGACCGTTATTTTTTCGGGTAGCGAATACACATATCGTGGTGCACCTCTCGCATCTCTCATGACGCTGATCGCCTCCTCTTTCATCGACTCAAAAAGCTCGATGTCCTGCGGCGCAGGAACACTCTCCTTATTATCTCCTTGCTCCCCCCTATTCTGTGGCTCGTTCATAGAATAATATTATAAATTAATACTCAATTATGTCAATAATTCCATATGTGCCCTGATTGTGTCAATAATCCTTGACGGTGGCCCCAGGCAGCACGTAGAGTCCGCCAGCTTACTTCTTCCCTCTCCCGTATTCGCGGGACAGGTTTTACCCACGAACTGTATGCCTACGCTCAACCCGAGCAGCGAAGACGTGCGTGTCTACGAGATCGCCGTCATGCTCCAGCCCGACCTCGATCCGAGGGGGGAATCTAAACTCCTTTCCGAAGTGGAAGGACATTTCGCAGAAGCAAAAGCGGTGACGCTTTTCAAAGATCCATGGACGAAGCGCGGTCTTGCCTACAAGATCGGCGGCTTCGATGAAGCGAAGTTCGTTATTTACTACCTTGAGATCGACCCTGCACTTGTCCGCGAACTTGATAAGCAGCTTCGTCTCACGAAGGGGATTCTCCGTCACCTCGTTGTGATCCCACCAAAGGGATACGAGGCCGTGAGTTACGAGAACCGTTACCAGGACTGGCTCAAAAACCGCGTCACGCTCGCCGAGCAGAAGCAGAACAAGCGCGAGGAAAGACTAAAGCAGACTGTCACCGACACGGCCAAGCGTGCTGCGAAGCGCATTACGGAACAGAAGCCGAAAGAGGCAGCAAAGCCGCTCGACTCCGGTGTTCTGTCTGACAAGCTCGACAAGCTGATCTCTGATGACGACTTGAAACTCTAATCCATTCGCCCTCCCCAAGCCTCCATGTCTAAGCCAAACAAGCCATTCAACCAGATGAAGTCCAAGCGCGTTGAAAAGAAAGTCTGTCCGTTCGACCGCGCAGGAGTTGTGTATATGGACTACAAAGATTACCCAACTCTCAAGCCGTACATCGACTACTTCGGAAACATTCGTAAGCGTTATTACTCCGGCCTGTGTCTCAAGCATCAGAAGATGCTCAAGAACGCAGTGGAGCGCGCACGTTTCCTCGGTATGCTCGCATACCGCAAGTAATTCTTTCTACCCTCGAATTCAAACCCGCCGAGTGGCGGGTTTTTTTTTATTTGTGTGTATCCGGTTTTCTCTCATCACGTTTCAGCCAACGTGAGGACATGAGAACGTGATTGAGTGCTTCGATAATCGTCAGTGGAGTACGATCATCTCTGCCTGCGAGTGTATGTATTTTTTCACGAATGAGTTCGATGAGAAGAAGCGCATGTTTCTCCACGTCATTCGCTGTGAGCGGGTAGCCTTCCATGGTACAGCGTGCAAACAGTACATCGCGAATTCGGTCTTCCGATGGTGTAGATAGGGGTTTCATGGATAATGGACAAATTTTGCGATTAATTCTATAGTATTCTTCGCTCTTTTTCTATCACCTGACTTTTTCCGGGCAGCATTTCAGAGAAATTCTGCCCGGGGAGAATCGTTCCTCGTCCGCATCGCCCGGGAGGCGATACTCGTTTCAGGAGAAGCATCGTGGTGAAAACTATTCTCGTCGTCGGGATTCCGTTGCTGACGATCATTGCGATCGTCTTGTATCAGCGACGGTATCGTCACCGACTCGAAACGGACTACAACTTTTTGTTGCGGTTTTATGTCTCGTACATTGCGTGTGAGTCGGAAACCGGTCCGTCCGAACTCGAGCTTCAGACTGCTCGTGCTTCGTACAAGCGTGTGATCAATGCAAAGTTGCATCTCACGCGTGAAGAGCCGCCCATTTGGGGTAGTCTCGAGCGATATTTCGGCTCTGTGTGGCCGTAACGAGGAACAATGATTTTCCTTGCGTTTACCGCCGTGTGTCCTTTGTGGCATACGGTGGTTTTCTTTTTATTGAAGCCATTTCTCTCATTGTATACAAATATGATAAATTGTTGTAAAATCAAGCCTTCGTTCATTCATTTCATCGTTCAATTTTCCCCGATCTGCACTCAGGCTTGAGTTCGGTTCGGGGAGAATTTTGCCCCACTCGCCCGCGCCCGAGTTTCACGGCGTACGGTTCCTACATGGTGGAGAAACAACCATGAAAGTTTTACTGATTGGATCAGGAGTCTTTCTCCTGATCGTCGCAGCCTTGCTTTTGGTAGCACGTCAGCTCTTCGTTCGGCGTATTGAACGTTGTTACGACGATCTTCTGCAGCTCCATCATTTGATGCGTCGATTGCCGGAAGGTCACATACCACGAATATCACTCGAAGATGCATGTGCGAGGGTCGAGGACTATGACGACGTCATGTCGTCAGGTCTGTATCCAAATGATCCCATGCTCAACAAGCTCAAGCAGCAGTGTTCGTGGCTTCATAATCGGGAGCAATTCCAGATTATTTTTCCTTCGTCGTAATGGGGCGATTTTCCTCACCCACACCCGCCAATTGCCTTCATGGCAACCGGCGGGTTTTCTCTGTGGTGATGTACTTTGACAAAGTATAAAAAAAGGTGTTTAATAATAAAAAGACCGTTCGTTATTTTCATCGCACATACATGTCCTTCCTGAGCTGTATTTGTGGAATGTAGCTCGGGGAGAACATGCCCTACGCCCGTCGTCGTCCCGGGGTTTCGGACGAATTTGATCGCAGGAGTATGTGCGATGCATTGGTACTTGCCTCTGACTGTTGTGGTTCTTGGCCTGACGATTGTTCTTCCTGCGGGCTACTACCGCTGGAAGAGTCATCAGGAACTCGAAGCTGCAGCCAATCGCCTCTTTGTCTTTTGGAACGGTCGCCTCGTTGCGCCACGCGAGTTTGTGCAACTCGCCGATCAGTTCCCTCGTGAAAAGGGGGATTGGCGTCAGCCAATCGCAGACTACCGTTTGGTCCGCAGTAATCGGAGTGTCGCAGACCGCTTGCCCGCCAAGCTTTGGGAAGACCTGGATCTCTACCCATGGTTTGAGAATTCGGCCGAGCTCGAGAAGATGAGCTAGGGAGTTTCCCCACTACCTGTCTGACCCTCTGGTCAGGCAGGTTTATTTTGCATGCGCCTTGTCGAACATCAGATTTTCAGAGTAGGGTATTTCGCATGTCAGGGCATTCCAAATGGCACAACATCAAAGTGCGCAAGATGGCGAGTGATGCCAAGAAGGGCAAGGCATACACCAAGTACGCGCGCCTCATCCAAATTGCTGCACGAGAAGGAGGAGGTGATCCGGGAAAGAATACGAAGCTTCGCACACTCATTGAGTCCGCAAAGAGCGAGAGTGTGCCGAATGCCAACATTGAGCGTGCGATTAAGAACGGTACGGGAGCGCTGAAAGGAGAGGCGATGCAGGAAGTGACGTACGAGGGCTATGGACCCTCTGGAGCTGCTTTCATCATTGAGTGCCTCACGGATAACCGCAATCGATCACTTAGTAATGTGAAGCTCATCCTCACTAAAAATGGCGGACGTTTTGCGGAAAGCGGATCAGTGCTGTGGATGTTTGAGCGCAGGGGAGTGGTGGTCGCTAGCGGTGGAGATGCCGGACTTGGTTCTGTTGTGAAAGATGCAGCTGCTCTCGAATCTCTTGAGCTTGAGCTCATCGATAAAGGCGCGGAAGATTTTTCGACGAGCGACGAGCACATTCAGGTGGTGACAGACATGACGCATTGGGCAAACGTGCGAGATTTTTTGAAGACAAAAGGTTTCACGATCGAATCAGCCGGACTGCAGTTTGTGGCAAAACAAACAGCGCCAGTGGACGGACACACGATGCTCAAACTTGAGGCATTAACTGCCGCACTTGAAGAAGATGAAGATGTCTCGGAAGTGCACACAAATGCTGTCATTGCCTGATCTGCGCGCTGGACGGTTATATAGTTGAGGTATAAACTGTGCGCTCATGCGCGGTTTTCTCGCTCTCGCATCGGCTCTATGGCGTTACGCTGGTTCCAGGCGTCCGCTCGTTGTGCTCTACGTGCTCATGTTTGTCACAGCCAACGTCATCTGGCTTTTTGAGCCGTACCTCATTGGAAAGCTACTCAATGAGTTGCAGCTGGCCGCTGTGTCTGGCGCATCGTCGCGCGACATCATCACCTATCTCGCTCTCATCGTACTGCTCTCGTGCGGCTTCTGGTTTTTTCACGGGCCAGCACGATACCTCGAGCGCATGATCGCGTTTGAGATTCGCGTCGCGTTCAAGCAACACCTCTTTTCCACCGTCACAAGTTTGCCGCTTCAGTGGCAGAAAACGCACCACTCAGGACAGACGATTAACCGCATCGGAAAGGCCACAAACTCGCTTTTTGATTTCAGTCAAAATGGCTATCAGCTCATCGAAATGGTTGTTCGTCCGCTCGGAGCGCTCGTGGCACTCACGCTCATCTTACCGATGGCGACCGCACTCACGATGGGCGCCATGGTGTTCTCGTGCGTGCTCGTATTTTTCTTTGATCGTGTGCTTCTGCCTCTGTATGTCAAAGTGAACGAGAAAGAGCACCGCGTTGCGTCCGTGCTGCATGACTACATCACCAACATCGCAACCGTTATCACGCTTCGTCTCGAGAAACTGACGCAGTCGGAGCTTCTTCGTCGCATGACGCACTACATGCCGATTTACCGTAGGGAAGTGCGACTCAATGAGATTAAGTGGTTCCTTGCGACGATGGCGATTTCCATCACCACAGCGCTTGTGATGGGCTGGTACGCGCTTTCCACACTTGGTGCGGGTGGCATTCTCCTCGCTGGAACGTTCTTCATGCTTTACGACTACCTCCAGAAAATCGGCGGTGCTTTTTATACGTTTGCATGGAAGTACGGACAGATGATCGAGCAGTATGCGGACCTCAAAACCGTGCAGCCGATTCTAGAAGCTGATAGGCCTGAGCTTCATGACTGCAGTTTGCCGTCTGAGTGGAACACGGTGGAGATTCAGCATCTCAACTTCACGTACAAAGATGAAGAGCTGCGCGCACATCACCTGAAAGATGTGTCGCTTACACTGAAGAAAGGCCGAAAAATTGCGTTCATCGGCGAAAGCGGCAGCGGCAAGTCCACGCTCATGGTGCTCATTCGTGGCTTGCAGACTGCCGATTCGGCCACCGTGCTGTGTGACGGCAAAAAACTCGCGCACGGCCTTAAGGACGTGGGTTGTACCGTCACACTCATTCCGCAGGAGCCGGAGATTTTTGAGAACACTGTCGAATACAACATCACGCTTGGTACTGAGCACACTGAGGAAGAGATTGTTGATGACGTGAAACTTGCGCGGTTTGAAAGTGTCATCGAAAAATTGCCGAAAAGTTTTCAGACTAATACCGCCGAAAAAGGTGTGAACTTGAGCGGGGGAGAGAAGCAGCGCCTCGCACTTGCTCGTGGATTCTTTGCGGCGAAGGATAGCGGCATCATTCTCCTCGATGAGCCAACGAGCTCGGTAGATCCAGCGAATGAACGTCATATCTACGAAAATCTTTTCAAGCGATTCAGTGATCGCTGTGTTGTGTCTTCTCTCCACAAGCTCTATCTGCTGCCGATGTTCGATGAAGCGTATGTCTTCAAAGACGGTGCTGTGGTGGCGCACGGAACGCCGCAGGAGCTCCTCAATGAGGGCGGCATCCTACATCCACTCTGGAAGCGCGAGCGTGAGATGACATCGGTGCAGCCAGCGTAATTACTCAGCCTCGAAACGGAACGTCGTGCTAGCTGTCGCGATATTGAAGTACTTATCCGTGATCGTCACGGTTAGCGTGTGAGTGCCTTCGCGATCGATCGTGCGTGGGACACGGATACTGCGACCACTCCATGGACCTTCTGTATAGGTGATCGTCGCTTTACCGTCGATATTGAATTTGATCTCGCTGAATGCAGAACCGCGGCTGAGTTCGAGTTCCGTTTCAAAGATAGGATAGGGGACGAGGTCACCCGGTGCAGGCGAGACGATGGAGATCTCCGGCTTGATGTCACGACCTGGTGTCAGCGATGGATCGCACTCTTTCGTCGGTGCTACTGGTAGGGGTAGGAGCGAGCCAGAATGCGTCTCATTCGCGTTCCATGCTTCCATCTGCTTCACCACCCACTCTTGTACTCCTACTTCCCACAGTGGCCATCTTTCAGGGAGCTCGCTCTTTGGCAGGAAGAACGCGCGTTCCTCGACTGCATCAGCAGGACAGCTTGGAGATGACAAAAGTCCTGTGACTTTGTCGACTCGGAGAAGGACGCACGATGGGTCTTCTTCGGATGGAACGTTTTCATCAAGGAAAATATCCGTGCCTCGAAGATTGACCGGTGTGCAGACGGATGCGAGCTTGCCGGAGAGGCGAGAGATTTGAGGACGAGAGATGCGAGATGGAAGTGAGAACGTCGTTTGTTTGTTCTCCATTTTTTTGTGCGCATCCACCATGAAGTCGTGCCACACCGGAGCGGCTGTCGTGAGGCCGTCAGCTTTATCAAAGAGAGACTGGCTCGTGGCGTTGCCAGCCCACACACCAGTGATGATGTTTGGCGTAAATCCGATGGTCCACGTGCTTTCAGGGCGGCGGAGCGTGCAGTTATTTTTCTTGTCGCGCTCCAGACACTTGTTACTCGTACCGGTCTTGGCAGCTGCGTCGTAGCCCGGCACAGAGAGAACAGTTTTCCAATACTCGTTTGGACGCGCTGTAACGTCACTCAAGATAGAAGTGACTTGTGCCGTGTAGCGCTCGTCGATGACTTGGTGAGCAACCTCCTCTTTTGGTAGGTAACGAATGTTTCCGTCTTTATCTGTGATCTTCAGGATGCCTTTGACCGGAAGGAAGTTTCCGCCATCCGCGATAGTTGCGTAGCCCTGCACCATTTCAAGTAGTGGCACTTCCGCAGCACCGATGGCGAGTGGCCATCCGTAGTCGAAGTCCGGCTGCGTCTTCCTGATCTCCTCTTTCTGTTCCGATGGAGACGGAACGCCAATACGAGATGCAAGTGAGAGGAGAGCATCTTCGCCGCCACCTAGGAAGAATGCTTTGATAGCCGGAATATTCCTGGATCCTCCGAGTGCCATGCGCATCGTGGTGAGCCCCCAGAACGTTCCGTCGTAGTTTGCAGGTGTGTCGGTGCCGAACTTCGTTGGGACATCGAACGTGACAGAGCCCGGGCCGTAGCCAGCTTCGAATGCGTTGATATAGGTAAATGGTTTGAAGCTCGAACCTGGCTGCCTTGGCGAACGTGCCATGTCGATCTTTCCTTGATTCTCATTATCACTGAAGTCTGCATTGCCGACGTATGCCAAAATTTCGCGCGTCTTTGGTGCGAGCGACACGAGTGCGATGTTCGCGGCACCGAAACGCTTTGAGATGTCGTCACGATGATTCGTCACCGATTTTTCCGCTGCCTGCTGCAGATTCCAGTCCAGAGTTGTGGTGATGCGGAAGCCGCCCTGTTCCAAAATTGCTTCATCGATCTCCAGAAGTTTTTGTACTTCCTCCTGTATCTGTAACACAAAGTGCGGAGCGCGAATGTTTTGGCGTGCGGCGGAGAATTTCATGTCTTGCAGATCTTTCAGTGCGCTGACTTGGTAATCTGCGGTGATCTTTCCTTGGTTCAGCATGTTACGAATCACCTGATCCGTACGTCCTCCGATGTAGACCGTTGTTGCTCCTGAGCCGACATTGGCGCCAATGAGACCGATACGAATGGCTGCATCAGGAATCTGGGAGGCATTCGTGATGTCGCCGCGAATGATCTGGAGCGTCGTTTGATCAGACACTGTGGTGTAGAGATGCGAGCCGTACGGGTTGAAGTATGACGGTCTCTGCGGAAGCGAAGCGAGCACTGCGGACTGCGCGAGCGTTAAGTCTTTTGCGCCGATGCCGAAGTAGTTTTTGGATGCTTGCTCAATGCCGTAGGCGTTGTGACCGTAGGGAATCCAGTTCAGATACAGCTCCAAGAGCTCGTCTTTGTTGTACTTGCGCTCCAGCTCGCAGGCGAGCATGAGCTCGCGCAATTTACGCGTGATTGATCGTTCTCGTCCTACAAGAGCGTTTCCAGCAAATTGCTGGGTCAGTGTTGAGCCTCCTGAGCGTACGAAAAAACTAGGAGCAAGTTGGCTTAGGCCCGCGCGCGCGTAACCGATGATGTCGAAACATGCACTGCGTGACAGGAAACGTTCGTCTTCGATGGCGATGGTCGCTGATTTGACGAATGGACTGATGTCAGCGCCCCTGACATAGGTGCGATCTTGCTCTGAGAAGAGGCGATAGAGTTCGATACCGTTACGATCCAAAATCACCGTGCTTTGTGCCGGGAACATCGTTTGAGGATCATCAATATTCGGAAGCGTGAACCACAGAACTGCGAGCAGGACAAAGCCGGCAGCCGCGAGCATGCCACCCGCTTTCAGTACTAGCATTCCCCATTGCCGACGGCTTCGGGATTTTCCTGCAAAACTGACGATTGCCATCAGAACGCTACGCACTTTGCCCGGTCCACGACGCTGATCAGCAACTCTCTTTTTTTGCTTCTTTTCGCGTATGACGATCGTGTGATCGTCTTGGCCTTCGTCGCCTATGGTACGGCTCTGGAATCCGAAGTCGCTCATGGACTCCGCAGTGTAGGACGAAAGGCTCAAATACTCAATGCTGAGGCCGCGGAACCCTCTTCAGATTCCGCTCCAGATGTGGTACAATGGTTCGATGAAACTACGCATGCGTCTAACGGCTATGGCAGTCCTTGTTTCCGCGTTTGCGGGGACAGCCAGCGCAGCACCTCTGACCATCTCTACTGGAGTCACAAGTACTGTCCCAACGATCTTCAACGGTATCGTGGATATCCTCCTCGCGTGGAGTTCGCTTGTGGCCACTGCACTCTTCCTTCTTGGATGTATTCTCATGGTGGGTTCTGGAGGTAATGACGCCACACTCAGTAACGGCAAGAAAATCATGAAAGCGTCTCTCATTGGACTCGCGATCATTTTGAGCTCATGGATGATTCTTTCCACTGTCGTTTCCTTCATCGATTAGTCATCCGGTGTTATACTTGGTATCCCCATGCCAACTCCGAACGATGACATCATTGGCCATCTTCTGGATCAGGCTGAGCAGATGAAAATCGATGCGCGTCACGAAGAAGCGCTTGTGATTTTGGAAGAGATTTTGGCGAAAGATCCGAATAACATTGTCGCCCTTGAAGAGATTGCTGATAACGAGCTTAGTCTTGAGCGATATGATCGCGCTGAGATTGCGGCGAACCGAGCATTGTCACTGGATTCTGGTAGTTTTGATGCACATTACGTGCTTGGTTTCGTGGCTTCTGTTCGCGAAGAGTGGGACAAGTCCGTGAATTCCCTCAAGATTTCCAATCGCCTGGAGCCAAACAATCCAGAAATTCTCCGCTGCCTCGGTTGGTCACTTTTTTCCGCCGGCAAAACTCTGGAAGGAGTGGTGACTCTTGAGCGTGCTTTGAATTTGGAAGATGCGAACCCGCTGATCCTTTGTGACCTTGGTGTTGTGTATCTGAAGATGAAACAATTTCCGAAGGCTCGCGCGCTTTTGGAGCGTGCACTTGAAATTGATCCGCTGAATTTGCGCGTGAAAGAGTGCCTTGAGATGGCGACAAGAATCTCAGATCGCGGAAACAGCAACATCGAGAACATCGCCTAGTGAAAAAGAAATTGGTACACTGATATCCATGCTGCGTGAATCGCTCATGGCAACGGTGTTCTTCCGGAGAGCTGCGAAACGCGGCATCGTGAACGTTTTTCGTGAGGAGGGTTTTGGAACTGCGATTGGTTCGCTTTTTGGCGTGGTGCTTCTTGCGCAAATCATCATCCTTTTGGCCGTTGGCGTGCAGGGCGGCCTCGTACTTCTCCGTGAGAGAACGGATCTGCGTTTGCAAATTCGTGATACCGCTACAGATTCGCAGATTCAGGATTTATATCAGAATATCCGTCAGCTTTCATACGTCGAAGATACGGTCTACGTCACGCGAGAACAGGCGTATGAGCGCCAGAAGCAGCGTGATCCTACACTCATCGACTTCCTCCAGAAGTTTGGTATCGAGAATCCTTTCCCAGACACAATGGGCGTGAGACTTCGTACGCTTGAGGATTATCCGGCGTTCCTCCAATTTTTGAAGCAGCCAGTGTTTGCTGCGGTTGTGGATCCATCATTCCTCACAACGACGACTGATCAGCAGCAACAAGTGGAGCAACTCACCGGAGTTGTGAGTAGTGCGCGCATTGTTTTAGCTTTCATTGTTGGTCTCGCAGTCGTCGTCCTTCTCTTCGTTGTCGTTGAGCTTATTCGCAGGCGCGCACTCACCAAGCGTCAGGAGCTTTTTGTGGAACAGCTGGTAGGAGCCAGTCGCATGGAAATTCTCATGCCGTTCATGGTGGAGATGGCCTGCATGCTTCTTGTAGCATTTCTGCTATCACTCGGTCTTTCTGCGGTGCTGGTCTTTCTGTTGCCATATTTCCTTCCTGTGCTCGCAACTGGCGGTTTGTTTAGCCAGTGGAGCGCTGCCGCGGGGTCAGTACTTCTGCATTGGGCACCGTGGACTATTTTCTTTGAACTTGTTCTCATCGCAGCACTCTCTGCTACCGGTACGCTCATCGCTCTCAGGACGCAGATGTCACTCTCGCTTCTGCCGTCTCCGCATTCCCACTGATCCGTGCCGCGTTCGCTCACCGATGACGCCATCGTTCTCCGCAGTCATAACGTCGGCGAGACGGATCGTTTTTGCGTACTCCTGACACGTGCTCACGGGCGCATCATGGTACGTGCCACAGGTGCGCGCAAAATGCAGAGTCGCCGCGGTCGGGGGCTACTTCCTATGTACAGAATCAGCGTTACGTGGGAGCAGCATTCGTTTGGGAACTCCGTCACAGCGCAAGAACGAGCTCTATCCCCTGCGCTGCGCACGAAAAACGCTCAG
>JAKFXO010000106.1 GCA_021731345.1 Candidatus Peribacterales bacterium
GAGAAGTGCATTCAGCATCTCTCGTAAAAACACGTTCTGAAGAAAGCCTCCCGAGGCTCCTGTGTGCGCATCAACAATGCGAATTTTTACGATAATTTTGCCGATCGATTGACCTCTGGTCGCAAGAAAATACGCCTGCACAATGAGATACCCACACATGCCGAGCAAGGCAACGACCAAGACAACAGGAGATGATCGACTCACATCTGCAACGGTTGCGCCGGGCAAATCCATCGCAATGAGAAAGCTCACGGTATCGATAAAAAATGCGGCTATGACAAATGCGAGTGGAAGAACGAACAAAAGACAGTCGATGAACCGTGCAAGAAAACGAGCGAGTACTGTTGCCGGAGTTGCTGATTTTTTCTTCTTCACCATCGGTCGTAATCTACTGATTTTTAGGTGCATCTGCAAAATACCGAGAGCAGCACTGTGGTATCCTTAGGGGCGAAACAGCTGATTTTTTGCTTGAGCAGTTCGCTCATCTCACGCATTCTACAAAGCCCATACGATGGCTAAAGACTACTACGCAATTCTCGGCGTCCAAAAATCCGCAACAGAAGCGGAGATCAAGCAGGCGTACCGAAAACTGAGCAAAGAACTGCACCCTGACAAGCACAAGGGCGATAAAGGCAAAGAAGCAAAATTCAAGGAAGTGAATGAAGCATACGAAGTATTGTCAGATACGACGAAGCGCGGCAACTATGACCGTTTTGGCAATGCGGATTTTGGCGGATTTGGTGGGGGAGCAGGTGGTGGTGGAGGATTCGGCGGATTTTCACAGGGCTTTGAAGGAATGAATTTCAACGGTGATTTGAATGACATTTTCAGTAGCTTCTTCAGCGGTGGAGGTGGTGGCAGAAAGCCGGACACGAGAGGGAGAAATGTGGAAGTGGAAATTTCGATTCCGTTCATGGACAGCGTGAAAGGTTCCGAACGAACCATCACATTCACGACGCAGATTGTCTGTGACGAATGTGCGGGTGCAGGTGGCGCAGAAGGATCAAAAAATATTACGTGTAAAGAATGTGGCGGTACGGGCAGCGTCACACGCACTGCCAAGTCACTCTTCGGCGCCATTCGCCAAAGTGTGATGTGTGAGACGTGTCACGGTGCCGGCAAAGTGCCGGAGAAAGCATGTAAAAAGTGTTCTGGCGCAGGGCGCGTCAGCGGCAAAAAAACTGTGACGGTGAGGATTCCTGCAGGCATCGATGATGGCCAGACGATGCGCTTAACCGGTGAAGGCGAAGCAGGACGCCAGGGTCAGACGAGCGGAGATCTTCTGGTGCATGTACGGCTGGAAGCCGATGCACGTTTTGAACGCGTAGGAGATGATATTCGTTCGACACTACCGCTCTCCGTCATTGATGCCGTGCTGGGTACCGAAGCAGACATTGAGACTGTGCAAGGAACAACAACGGTCTCCATTCCAGCGGGAACGCAGCCAGGACAAGTACTGAGGATCAAAGGCAAAGGTATGCCGGTACTCAATGCTGGTCGTCATGGGGATCACTACGTCACCGTTGATATTGTGGTGCCAACAAAACTGAGCCGTGATGAGAAGAAACTTTTTGAGGAACTGAAAAAAGCCCAAAAATAAAAACGCCTCATCGTCTTACGATTTAGACATCCAAATTCTCCAGCCCGTCATCAGACGCCATGACTGGCGAGAGCTCTTCGCTTGGCGCGGAATCAGCTTCTGCTGCTGCCTTACCGCTCTTGAGGCGGATAACGACCTGACGGTAGTCACCTTCACCGATGCTTTCTGTGGCGAGGTCTGAGAGCGTCGGAGTCGCGGAAATGTGCATGTGTACGACACGGCGGAAGTACGGGCTCATCGGTGGAAGCGTGACGCGTGCACCAGTGCGGCGAACGAAGTCTGCTTTTGCTTCGGCGATCTTACGAACTTTCTCTTCCTGCATCGTGCGATAGCCGTCGACATCCACAACGATGAATGGAGCGCGCTCCAGTTTTTTCGCTGTGCGGATCATGGATTTTACGAGGTGCTGCACAGCGTTCAGAGTCTCGCCGTGCCAACCGATCAAGCGACTTGCCTGATCCGTCATGACTTCAACACGCGTCATCTCGCCGTCCTGTTTTACTTTGATCTCGGTGAAAGGAATTCCGAGGAGGTTGAGGAGGGTGCCCGTGGTTTCGATAATCAGTGCATCCATGTCGCACGAGAGGATAGCAGGATGACTACCTTTGTTCCAGAGAGGCAAACATCGCGAACGAAAAAGGCCCCCTTACGGAGGCCTTTTGATTTCAAAACAGAAAAGTCAGATTAACGAACAGCGTCCTTGAGAGTCTTTCCAGCCTTGAAGGATGGAACCTTCATCGCAGGGATAGAAATCTTCTGCGTAGGGTTGCGTGGGTTCACACCCGTGCGAGCCTGGCGCTTAGAAACACGGAACGTTCCGAAACCGGTGATCGTCACGTTGTGGCCCTTCTTGAGCTCCTTCGTGATGGTACCGATGAGTGCCTCGAGGGCATCGGATGCAGCGCGCTTGGTGATACCAGCGGCGTCCGCAATTGCGGCGATAAGATCCTGCTTAGACATAGGGATCGGGGGTAAAAGAGATAAGATAGCCAGAATTCTACTCACGAAGACCGCATCTGCAAGCCAAAAATCACTTGCAAAACCCTTGATTTCCGCTTTCGACCGTGAACTTGGCTTATGTAAGCCAAAAAACAATGAACACACCATGAGTACAATTTTAGAAAATCAGTGTTGTTTTGATGAAGAAGAAGGAAAAAGCTCTGAAACTGGCTCTCATGTTCCCGCTGAAAGAAGAGGAAAAAGAGTGCTCTATAAAGAGGTGTACTTTGACAAACCGTGATTCTTCCCCGATCCTCTCGCCTGACTATGAGCAAACATTTAGTGATCGTCGAAAGCCCGACGAAAGCAAAAACCATCAAGCGCTTTCTTGGAAAAGACTACATTGTGGAGTCCAGCATGGGCCACATCCGTGATCTGCCTACGAGCGAAATCGGCATTGATGTCGATGGTGATTTTGAACCGACGTACATTATCCCTAAAGAGAAGGCGACGACGGTGAAGAACTTGAAAGCAGCACTGAAAGAAGCCGAGACTCTCTGGATCGCAACTGATGAAGACCGCGAAGGAGAAGCCATCGGTTGGCATTTGCTTGAGGCGCTCAAGGTAAAGAACCCTGAGAAAGTAAATCGCATCGTCTTTCACGAAATCACGGAAAGCGCGATCAAAGAAGCAATCGCGAACCCACGTCACATCGACTACAAACTTGTCCACGCTCAGCAGGCACGCCGCGTTCTCGACCGCTTGGTTGGTTACACACTCTCTCCTTTCCTTTGGAAGAAAGTGTACCGCGGACTTTCCGCCGGTCGCGTGCAGTCCGTTGCCGTCCGCTTGATCGTTGATCGCGAACGCGAGATTCAGAAATTTAAGGCTGATGAGTACTGGACGATTCAGGCTGATCTTAAGAAAAATTCCGGTGAAGAATTTTCTGCTGACTTCAAAGAAAAGAACGGCACTGCATTCACGCCGACGAATGAAGGCGAAGCAAAAAGCGTCGTCACGGACATCGAAGGTGCGCCATTTGCGGTGAAGTCTGTGGACACAAAAGAGCTCAAGAAGACACCACCCGCACCGTTTACGACGTCCACACTTCAGCAGGAGGCTGCCAGAAAATTAGGTTTCTCTGTGAAGCAGACGATGGTCGTCGCGCAGCAGCTGTACGAAGGTGTGAGTCTTGGAAAAGGCGCAGGGACGTCCGGTCTCATCACATACATGCGTACCGACTCGGTGAACTTGAGCGAGAAGGCACTTGCCGACGTGAAAGAAACGATCGAAAAAAACTACGGACGTGAATACGTCCTGGCTGCTCCGCGTGTGTACAAGACGAAAGCGAAAGGTGCACAGGAAGCTCACGAAGCTATCCGCCAAACAGAAGTCAGCAGGACTCCGCAGTCGCTCTCTGATGTGCTCGATGAGCAGCAGCTCAAGTTGTACTCGCTCATCTGGAACCGCACGATGGCAACCCAGATGGCAGCTGCAGAACTCAAGCGTGTCGGTGCTGATATCGAAGTAAAAGGAAAAGCGAACGTCTACATGTTCCGCGCTACGGGACAGACCGTTCTCTTTGATGGTTTCCTCCGCGTGTACTTCGAAGACAAGGATGAAGAGCAGATCGAAAAAGACAAAGCTGCAGGTGAAGCAGACGGTGAGAAATTCTTGCCGGAGCTGAAAGAAGGCGAAGCTCTTGATCTTGAGAAACTCACCGACGAACAGCACTTCACGAAGCCACCTCCACGCTACACAGAAGCCTCGCTCGTGAAGAAACTCGAAGAAGAAGGCATTGGTCGACCGTCCACGTACGCTCCGACTATTTCCACCATCCAGCAGCGCGGATACATCAGGAAAGAGGGCAAGCAGCTGGCTCCTGAAGATATTGCTTTCACGGTGATCGACCTTCTTGCTGCGCACTTCACGGACATCGTGGATCTGAAATTTACGGCGCGTATGGAAGAAGAACTCGATGACATTGCAGAAGGAAAAGTGGAGTGGGTTCCGTTCATGCGCAGTTTCTTCGGACCATTTAAAAAACTCGTCGATGAAAAAACGAAGGAGATCAAAAAAGAAGACGTGATGAAAGATCGCGAACTTGGCATGGATGAAGAATCCGGTTTGCCGATCGTCGTACGCACGGGCCGTTTTGGTGCCTACGTGCAGCTAGGGCTCTGGGACAAAGAGAAGGGCAAGAAAGCGAAGCCGAAGGCTGCATCACTCTTTAAAGACATGAAGCCTGACACGGTCACTCTTGAGCAAGCAAAGGCCCTCCTGTCGTTCCCACGAAACCTTGGTAAGGATGAGAGCGGCAACTCGGTAGAACTTCACCTTGGCCGCTTCGGGCCTTACCTGAAGGCCGGTGATACGACGGCATCGATTCCAAAGGAGCAGCATCCGTTCCTCGTTGATCTTCCGATGGCACTGCAGTTCCTCACGATGAAGATTCAGAAGACGACTGCTGGCCCACTACGCACGCTTGGTGAAGATCCAGAGACAAAAGGAGAGATCACGGTGAAGGACGGTCGCTATGGCCCGTACGTCACAGACGGCAAAACGAACTGCTCGGTACCAAAGAAGCTCGATGCTCAGACCATTACGCTCGAAGAAGCTGCAACCTTGCTCAAGCGCAAGCGCGAGGCTCCACCAAGCAAGTGGAAGGGTAAGGGTGGATGGAAAAAGAAAGGTGAGTAACCGTTCCGTTCCCTGAGACTTCACGGTACGATGCCGTGGCTTCCTGATCTTTTCGAGTCATCACAATCTAGGCGCTTAGCTCAGCTGGTAGAGCATCAGTCTCCAAAACTGAGGGTCGTAGGTTCGAACCCTACAGCGCCTGCCAATACATCAACACTGACTGAAAGTCTCTCGGATGATCTCGAGCTGAGCGCGAGTTTTTTAACGATGCGCGAAGCCGAGAGCATGCGATCCCCTGAGTCCCGCATGAGCGGGACGAGTGGGGACAAAACTGAGGGTCGTAGGTTCGAACCCTACAGCGCCTGCCAAATAAATCACGAAAGGGAAACAGCGTTTCCGTTCACTCTGCCAGAACCTGCTGCATATCTACGCCATTCTTTCTGCATCCTGACGTGGGTTCTTTGACGAACTCAAAAAGAAGTTCTAGCGTGTCACATTAATGACAACGAATACGCCCTCGGAGCAGACTCCAAATCCCATCGCAGTTGAGACACAGCAATTCATCAACGTGCTCGCTCAAGGAGTCCCGGAAAATATTGCAGCTCATGTGCAACATCTGCGTGCAACATACGATGCGCGGCTTGTTGCACTTATGCTCCACGGCGCAGGTCAGACCATTGGACAGGCACAGAACTTCTGGCAGCACGTCGGACAGCAGTGGTATACCGCCTTGCAGCAGCTACAGATTCATCCTGTGAGACTTCAGGCGCAAGTTGGTCAAATCCTCCGAGAGCAAACTACAAGCGGCGACAGCTCGACAAGTAAGCCTGCCTAACGGACGAGTGTCCGGTAAGCCCATGTACCAAGGATGGCGCCTGCAATAGGTCCAAGGATGTACGCAGGGGAGAGAGAACCAATCCCGATAGCAACCGCTGGGTTGAGCACGCCATTGGATCCTACAGATGCTGCAAAAACGCCCAAGGTGAGCGCGGTACCGATCGTAAGGCCTGATGCTGCATCTGACACTTTTCCATACACCACAGACGAAATGCCGAGCATCAGGATGGCAGCACCGAAAAGTTCGAAGGCTGCGACCATTGTTGTATTTTCAACGGTGACCTGAAGACTCTCGCCGAGAATCGCGCTGCCGAGAGCATACGCAACAAATCCTCCGATGAACTGAGCGACGATGTAGAGTCCTGCATCCTTCGGTTTAATTTTCCCGATACTCCAAAGACCAACCGTGACAGCTGGATTGACGTGTGCGCCTGAGATAGCGCCAAACATGTAGACGATAAGACCGAGTGTTAAGCCTGCGATAACAGGAGTAGGAACTGGAAGCTGTCCGCCAACACCCATGTGCACCATGAACGCGAGGAGGAATGTACCAACGAGTTCAGCAGCGTATGCGCGATAGTTCATGGATGGGGAGGGAAGGAAATCAGACACATCGTACTCCTAATCCACCACCCCACTTCAAGTCCGATCAGTGGTAATGTCAGGACATAGCATACGACGTCTTCTCCAAAAACGGCGCGATTCTCCCCGCATCCGACGCAGTGATGTCGCTTTCTAATATCGAATATGCGTATGGCTTCGGTGTGTACGAAACCATTCGCGTCGTGAAAGGGAAGCCGCTGTTTATAGCGCAACACCTGGAACGACTTGAGGCATCAGCGAAAGCGATTGGCCTTACACACGGCTTTACGCAGACACAGTGGAATACATGGACGCGCGAACTGATTGCACAGACGAAAGCTGATGCACTGAACCTAAAAATGCTTCTCATTGGCGCGAGAGAAGCGAGTGGTGCGCAGCTACTCATCATTCCGCTCGCGCCTCTCTTTCCGGACAAACGACTCTTCGTCCGAGGTGCTACGGTCATCAGTATTGAGCACGAGAGATTCATGCCACAGGCAAAAACCCTCAACATGCTCCCGAGCTACATCTCCTATTCGAAAGCCAAGGCAGCAGGATGCTATGACGCTGTCTATATCAATCGCTCTGGCTGCATCACGGAAGGAACGCGCACGAATTTCTTTGCCATCCGCGGACGCACGCTGATCTCTCCATCGAAGAGTGAAATTCTGGAAGGCGTCACACTTCTCAATGTGATCAGCGTCGCAGAAAAAAACGGATACGACATTTCGTATGAAGATATTCCGCTATCACGGATCAAAGATTTTGACGGTGCATTTCTCACGAGCACCTCAAGTAAGATCATGCCGCTTTCGAAGATCGACGAAACGGAGATGAAAATTCCTGACGCGCTGCATGAGCTCATCAAACACTTTGAAATCTTCCTCGAGAGTGCAGTACTGAAAGGCTGATTACTGCGCAGCAGGCTGCGCTTTCATCTTACGTGCTTCGTCAGCCATGTTCTTACCAATGGCCTGCATTTGCGTTGCAATGGTCGAAAGACCAGGCGAGAACGCCTTCGCTTTCTCTGCAGAAGCGTAGGCCTCTTTGGAGTAGTTGATGGCGCCGTCGAGGTTGCCTTCCACGCCAGCCTTGTACGCAAGTACGAGTGAACGGAAGCCTTCTGAAATTTTCATCGCACCTTTCACGATTGCTTCATTTGGTTTCGAAGCGAGTGCTCCACGCGTTGTGATCACTGCGCGTGCAGATGCCCACTGCGCTTGCTTCAAATCTTTCTGATCAAGCATTTGCAAAACATTTCCAATGTCAGTCTCAGCCTGCGACAAGAGTGCCTGTGTGCGGCGTCCTGCTGTGTACATATCCAGACGGTAGTAGAAGAGCGCCATCTGTCCGCGTGTGATTTCCTGTGACGGATTGAGCATGCCGTCCTGGCTCACTGCCGTCATAGACGACGCGAGAGCGAAACGCATCACGGGGTAGAACCAATCAGTTGTGTTTGGTACGTCAGTGCTGAGTGGCTCAGCAAAATCTGAAAACGCTGATGTGTAATCCATCTTCTTGGACTTCAGAAGCATCTTCATAAATGCGGACTTCGTCACCGGTGCGTTGGGGTTGAACTTTGCAGCTGAGTCGACAATGCCCATGATGCGCGCAGCTTCTACGTACGACGTGAACCACTGACCCGTAGGAATGTCGCTGAATTGTGAGGCGGTGATTTTGGAGAGCTCTTCAGCACTCACAAGTGGGGCGACAAGAACTTTGGCAGCTTGTGCGCGCGTCAGTTTCCCGTCTGGGTTAAATTTGTCAGCAGTTTGAATAATGCCTGCAGACTTCAGGTACTCGGTTGCCGGATACAGTGCGCTGCTCGTTGGGACATCCGAGAAACCGGCCGCGAGAGCGGTAACCGGAAGTGCGAATGCGAGTGAGAGAGTCGTGACGGTGAAAGCGTGGCGGATGCCCATAGGATGCGGAGAACAGGGGTCATGGTATCAGTCTGTATTTCGCAGAGGCAAGCGAAAAGACCATGGAGATACAATACACCGCTATTTTTCGACATTGAGTATGAACGTAGGGCTTACACATAGGCTTTTCACAAACGAGAAAAATCATGAAATCTGAGCCACGGAAAAAAGAGCCCACTCGCACAATGAAAGATCAGACACATTCGATACGTTTTTTGAAACTCTCTTCAAAATCAAACGCAGCCCTAATTGAAGCCAAAAAGTCAGGATCATAAACAAATGACTCACTCTGCCGCTATAATAGACAATTCATTTTTCTGTTGTATGAATAACAAAAGATCATCGACTTCTGAGCACTACGCAACACAGTCACGCATGCAGAATCCCATGTGATATCGATGCTATGAGAAAAGATCCGAAAGATACGACACGATACTGATGTACGTTCGGCGTCTCGATGCCGAACATCTGACCAGGGTGTTTGGACTTTTAGGATGGAAACAAGATATCGCGTTCACCCTCATGCGGTCAGAATGAGGCTATGAGTCGTAATAATTGACAATAATTATTTTCATTGCAAAGATCAATAACACTCGAAACGCCCTTAAATCAGGAGCATCAATGTGGAATTTTTGTCTTCAGTAAGCCAAAAGATCATCATGTACCGATGAGGTTTTGCAGCGTCTGAATAGTGAAAACGCAGTGATTTCGCAGCCTCACAAGCAAAGATCAGAGACTTTCGCAGCAGGTACTGCATTCAGCAAAAGATCAGGCATTGCCCTGAAACAAGCGCAAAGTTCAGATGTCGGTGATACAGGATATTGCTAAAATATTTTAAGAGTGCTATAATAATCTCAAGTAAGTCATACATAACACTTCGTACACAAAAACTAACACACCCCCATGTCGACTTCAGTTCTGCGATTGCAGGATGTCCGACGTCTCCTCCGCTCAGCGGAAGAGTACGAGCTCAGTGCTATGGCGGTGCAGCGTTTGAAATGGTTCCAGTACAACCTTGAGCATGGCGGCAACGTGAGTCTTACGTGTCGTCACTTTGGAATTTCGCGTTCGACATATCTCCGCTGGGCGGAGCGTTTTGATGCAACGGATATTCGTACGCTTGAAGAATTTTCTCGTCGTCCGCACACCGTTCGTCTTCCTGAAACTGAGACACGCACGGTGGAGCTCATCAAGAAAATCCGCATGGAGAAGCCACTTCTTGGCAAGGAAGCAGTCACACAGATTTTGAAACAAGAGCACGGCGTCACACTCTCGTCTTCCACAGTCGGCCGCATCATCAAGCGTCACAGCTTGTTCTTCGCGCCGACGGAATCTCACCTCAGCAAACGCTCAGCTTCCGAGGAGTCTTCGACTCTTCGTCTTCCTGTTCCTGAAAAAGTTTCAGGAGAAGGGGAGGCGGATATCGATGATCCATTCCTGTCACTCGCTTCCGGCATCACGTCATAACCATGCGCACCATGCACACAAGCATCGGCGCGAAAGTAATCGCTCTCACCCTAGCTCTCGGGTGGCAGGCGATGACAATTGGTCATGCGATTGCACTCACGAGTACATCGTTCCAGATTCGAGATACATTCGGATCGTACGAAACAAACGGTATCGGCGACAGTCCTTCTTATGAACAAGGAGAAGGAGAAGGAGGTGTGACGTGGTACAACGGAGAACTCTCCAGCCCGAGTTACAGCATCATCACCAGTATAGACACATCCTCAACGTCTAGTAGTTCGTCGAGCTCCGGTGGTTCGAGCGGTGGAAGTACGGGTGGAACGAGCGGCGGTTCTGGCGGGTCTACATCGGGCGGAGGTAACGGCGGAGGCTACTACCCACCTTTGAGCAGCAGCTCATCTGCAGGAGCTGAGCAGATCTCCAGTAGTCAGCGTCCTGTGCGATCGTCTCGCTCGTCCTCCGCTTCATCCACATCCACACACTCCTCTATTGCGCCACTCGCTTCGTCCGCTCCGGCGCTCGAAGACAAGGTGGAAGGTATGTCCAATTTCCATGAAGCCGCAGGATGGCAGATTGATCCGATGGCGCAGGTCGACGAGGTCGAAGGACGTTTCGCGACAGCCATGCACTTTTTCTGCAACACACAGTTGTTGGATCCGGCGCAGATGTATACATCTTGGTTGCCGTGGCTGCTCATCGCGGCAAGCATCATCCTGACGGCTATCAACATCTTGCTCATTCTGAAGAAGGAGACTCCGAAGTCTGCGAAGCCCACGAGGAAAAAGAAGTCACGCGTCACGTCCGGCATGCGCCGCACTGTACTACTCGCTGTCCTCGGCATCGTCTGCGCATTGTTCGCCCTTCTCATTCCGTTGAGTGCGAGCGCGATCGGAACAACTCCGATGCTCAGGTCCTATAACGGAACTCTTCTCGACGCCAGCGGCAACCCTGTAACTACGGCTGTTTCCGTACGCTTCAGCTACTGGAAGAGCTCGGATTATCTCTCAACGGACACCAGTGCTACCGGTGCCATCAATACGGGCTCGGTAAACTACGTCGGCTGGCAGGAAGTGCAAACCACGACGCCGAGTGCGAAAGGTAGCTTCTCCCTGAACTTTGGAGAATTCTCGCCGCTCGTGAACTTCCAAAGCCTTGCACCGAGCACGTTGAAAAATCTGCATCTCCAGGTTGAAGTAAAAGCAGCGGGTGATCCGGATACCGCATTCGAATTGCTCGACGTCAACAGCGCCAGCTCGACAATCGATCGTTCGCAAATCACGTCTGTACCTTTTGCACGTAACGCTGACCTCCTTGATCAGCGCGACACAGGAACAGGCAGTGGCGACATCGCAGTGCTCGAGTTCGGCGGCCTCCTACCAATCAGCACCATACCTGGTGGCACGAACCTTGGAACATTCACGCTCGACTCGGATAATTCGGAGACGTCGGAAATCGCACTCACGTTCGGTGCAGCACTGGAAAAGAAACTCACGTACGACATCAGTGACGGCACCTTCCGCTTCAATGACGATGTGGAAATCCAGGGTAACCTCACCGTCACCGGACTCGTCAACGGTGTGAATATCACGTCGCTACAAAACTCGACCGACGCGCTGAAGGCATTCTCTGGAGGCGGGCTGAACCTGAGCGTATCGATGGGCTCGTACCGTCTCAACGGTGTTGCAACAAATTACGCAGGCGGCACGATTGCACTACCTTCAAGCGCCACAAACTCCGTATTCTTCGGATCTGGCGGACTCACCTACGCTGCTGCATTCCCAACAGATGAAAGCTTCATCCCTGTTGCAACAGTCACTACCTCTGCAGGATCCATCGTGACCGTACTCGACAGGCGCACGCTGTCATCTGATGACCGCGAACACACGAGTGCTGTCACGTTCAATCCTGGCTTTGAGAAGGCAAGCTACCAAGCTGATGGTGCTGATAACGTCGGACAGCTCTCGGTGAGCCACGACAATATCTCTCTCAAGAACTTCTACGTTTGGACGAGCACTAAGTCCTCACTCCAGGACTACGACATCATTCTCCGCGTACCGGTGCCGGAACACTTTGTCCGCTGGAACGTGAGCGGTGCTGCAAATCCGATCTCGCTTATGTATCGCTCCACATCTGCAGCTGCCGCAGACAATAAACTTGATATTCAGATTTACGATACGAACGGTGTACCAGTGAGTCTCTCGGGCTCGGTTAGCAACCTTGCCGGCACGTCGTGGGCAACAAGCGAGATCGAATTTACAGGCTCTCCGACATGGACTGTGGGGCAAGACATGCTGCTTCGCCTAAAGCTTTCTGCCAAAGACGCGTACCAGATGCACATCGGTAGCTTGAAGCTGAACTTCGTAGAGTTGGAGTAAGGCATCCTTTCAGTGCCTTCTGACATTAAGGAGCATAATAAAGAGAAGGCTGGAGCAGTTTTTTTCTATAACATTATTTGTGTTTGTCCATATCACACGCGAGCATGAAAAGATCTTTTCTGGTATAGTAATACGATTTATTCATACCAATATCAATTTATGCCCACCACCGTTGTCCCACGGTACGTGCGCAGACTCTCGAGGCTGACAAGCGCAACGCTCGTCGCATTCCTCTTCCTTGGCGCATTGCCGGAGTCCGCATCCGCCGTGTCGTCTTGGAACCCTACACTCCTCGTGAATACCGAGTCATTTCAATCTATCGATGCCGGTGATGGGACCACCGATATCGA
>JAKFXO010000048.1 GCA_021731345.1 Candidatus Peribacterales bacterium
AGAACTTGCGATCGAAGTCCTCCGCAAGCGCGGCAAGGCTCAGGCCGTCAAGAAAGGTGACCGCGTGCAGAGCGAAGGGGCCATCTTCATTGCGACTGATGGAAAGAAAGCAGCTCTCGTTCAGGTAAAGTGTGAGACCGACTTCGTCGGCCGCTCGGAAGTCTTTGTGAAATTTGGACAAGGTCTTGCTGACACGCTTCTTGCCAAGGGCAAGTCTGCGTTTGACGCCTACGCTGCTGAGAAAGTTCCAGCTGCCGTTCTTGAGCTTGGCGAGAACATCTCGCTCGGCGACGTAAAGGAGGTATCTGCTCCAGTTCTAGGCACGTACGTGCACTCCAACCGTAAGATTGGTGTTGTCGTCGGTCTTGAAGGAGGTACGACTGAGCAAGCTTCCGACGTTGCGATGCACGGCGCTGCTATGAACCCGTCCTACGTCCGCCCATCCGATGTGTCACAGGAAGTCGTGCTGAAAGAGAAAGAGATTTGGAAAGAGCAGATGAAAAACGACAAGAAGCCAGCAGAGATCCTCGAGAAGATCATGCTCGGGAAAGAGAAGAAGTTCCGCGAGGAAAACGCTCTCACGACCCAGGCATTCGTAAAGGATCAGAACGTCACAGTCGAGAAAATGCTCGGCGCGGCGCAGGTCAAAGAGTACGTCCGCGTCTCTTTCTAATCTGACTCCCATCTCATGGAAAAGCGCCCGAAAGGGCGTTTTTTCTTGTGTGATTGCCGACAGAGTCATGAGCGCGTACATTTTGTTCATGCCTTCACTCTCCTCACTCCGCGGAAATAAAAAACTTCGCATTGCCGTTATCCTCATCCTGATTGCGATCGCAGTTCTCATCGGTTATCTATACGAAAAGACTCGATGGATCATCGTGGGAGCCGTTGTCTTACTGCTTGTTGCTCTTGGTATGGAAGTATCCAATACGGACTTTGACCTTGGGAAACTTGCAGAAACAGGCTCTTTCGCCGCATCCAAGATCGAGAGAGATGAGAACGGCAATATCAATTTTGGAACCGTGTGCTCCGTGGAAACCTACAATTGTGATGACTTCAAAAACCAGAAAGAGGCGCAAGAAGTGTTTGATCACTGTAACTACGGCGAGAAAAATGATCCGCACCGCCTCGATGGAGACCACGACGGAGAGGCCTGTGAAAGCCTTCCAAAGAAGGAATAAGGAAGGATGATACAGACGATATTGATAATTCGGAGCACTTGCCGTATAATGTGTCTTAATGGCTCAGTACAAACTACTCGTGGCCGAAGATGATACTGTCCTTCGGGACCTGTATCTGCGTAAGTTTGATCGTACGATCTACGACGTGCGAACTGCAGCCAATGGCCAAGAAGCTATTGATCTCATTGCGCAGGAAAAGCCGGATCTTCTGCTTTTGGATATCAACATGCCGGTGCTCGACGGCTTCGGTGTCCTTGAACATTTGCCCAAGTCAGCTCGTCCATTCCCGGTCATCATCCTCACAAACTTCGACGATCAAGCGAATCGTGAACGCGGCAAGGCGTATCAAATCGATGATTATTTCGTGAAGAAAGACATGACTATCAAGTCTCTTGTGGAGATGGTCGAAAGGCTCATCAAAAGGCCGGGCGCTTAAACACCGTTCTATGAGTCTTTAGAGGCCTTTTAGTCGTATGTATTGAAGCACTGTAAAAAAGTGTGTTTTTCTGCTATAATTACATGATTTTGAGCCGTCGCTTAAAAAGCGCAAGAAGGAAAGAAATTCCTCACCAAAAACGATAGACTCTCCACGCACATGCAAAACATCATCATCTCCATCGCATTTCTTCTCTCGCTCGCTGGTCTCGGCTGGGTGGGGCTGTGGTGCATGAGGCTGGCTGCTGACCGTAAGCGCGAGAAGGACATGGTGTTCTTGCAGATCCTCATGCCGAAGAAAGAAAGCAAAGAAGACAAAGAGATTGAGTCTGAGCAATTTTCCACCGGTAAGACGTTCAAGGACGTGCTCGGGATCATGGATCATTTGTTCCAGACGCTCTCCAGCTTGAAGATCTCAGGTATCAAGCGTCACTGGAAAGGTTCGCATTACTTTTCCATGGAGTACGCGGCGCTCGGCGGAGAAATCCTCACATTCGTCGTCGCACCACGTCGCATCATCCCGCTCATCGAAAAACACCTCACATCGTTCTATCCAGACGCGGTCATTGATATCGTGGAAGATTACAACATCTTCACGAAGGAATCTGTGGTCGCAGGAAAGTACATGGTTCCGACTAAGCCGTTTGTGTTGCCACTGAAGAGCTACAACCAAATGAAGAGCGATCCGTACAATGCACTCACGAATGCGTTCAGCAAGCTCAAGAGCGATGAAGGCGTCGCTATTCAGTTCGTCGTTCGTCCAGCCAAAGGTGGCTGGCAGAAGAAACTTCAGAAAGAAGCACAGAAACTCATCAACCCGAAGAAGGGCAGTGGAAAGTTCGCTCTGTGGAACCCGCTCTCGTGGATCGTGATGATGATCGACATGTTCTCTGATGATAAAGATGGCCCGAAGGAAGGCTCCTCCGGTGAACGTGTGTCACAGCAGGTCGAAGAGCTCAGTAAAGCCATCGATGAAAAGGCGAACTCGCCTGGCTTCTATACGACCATTCGCATCGTGAGCTCCGCCAAAGATATGGAACGCGCTGAGCTGAACCTGGAAAGCATTGTTTCAAGCTTCAGCCAGTTCAATGATGTACGCGGTAACAGCCTTCGTAAAACCAAGTTCCACTCTACTGCGCGCCTAGTCTACGACTTCGTACGCCGCACTCCGAGGAAGACGATTGCTCAGGCCCTCACGTTTAAGACGATGCTCCTCGGTACGTCTGAACTTGCGACGCTCTTTCACTTCCCGAGCATCAAGTACAACAAAGTCCAAAACATTAAGTGGCAGAACTTCAAAGTTGCCGCTGCTCCAAAAAATATTTCGGATGAAGGACTCTTCCTCGGATACAACACGTTCCGCGGAGAGCGTAGGAAAATCTTCATGAAGAATGATGACCGCTTCCGACACTTCTACGTCATCGGTCAGACCGGTACGGGTAAGTCATCAGTTATTCAGCTCATGGCGCGGCAGGACTTTCATAACGGCAAAGGCATCTGCGTTGTTGATCCACACGGCTCGCTCGTAGAAGACCTCTTCCCGTATATTCCACGTTCTAGGGCTGATGACATCATTTACTTCAACCCGGCCGATACCGAGCGTCCGATGGGACTCAACATGCTCGAAGGCAGAAACGAAGAAGAGCGTGACCTTATCGCGCTCGATGCCATGAACATGATGACGAAGATGTTCGGTGAAGAAATCTTCGGACCACGTATCCAAGACTACTTCCGAAACGGTTGTCTGACGCTCATGGCTGACGAGGAAGAAGGCGGAGCCATCACGGACTTGGTGCGCCTCTTCACAGATGATGAGTGGCAAAAGTACAAAGTACAGCGCGTCAAAAACCCGATCGTGAAGTCATTCTGGGACAAGCAGATGGCTTCGACCGGACAGCGAGAGAAACAGGAAATGATCCCGTATTTCGCGGCCAAGTTCGGTCAGTTCACGACAAACACACTCATCCGTAATATCGTGGGTCAGGTGAAGAGTTCGTTTGATTTCTCAGATGTCATGGATAATCGAAAGATTCTTCTCATGAACCTTTCGAAGGGTCTCATCGGTGACGTGAACTCAAAACTCCTTGGTATGATCATCGTGAATAAAATTCAGGTTGCTGCCATGCGCCGCCAGCGTGAAGCTGCTGCAGCTCGTGAAGACTTCTTCTTGTACATCGATGAATTCCAGAACTATGTCACAGACTCCATCGAATCCATTCTCTCCGAGGCTCGCAAATACCGCCTCGGTCTCATCATCGCCCATCAGTATCTGGATCAGCTGGAAAAAGACAGCAAGCTCTCCGGTTCTGTGAAGCTGAAAGGCGCCGTATTCGGCAACGTCGGAACCATGATGTTCTACAAAATCGGTCCGCAGGACGCTGAGTTCTGCGCGAAAGAAATGCGTCCGGTATTTAGTGAATCTGACCTCGTGAACCTCGACGCCTTCAAGGGCTGTATGAAGCTCTCTGTAGACAGTCAGCCAAGCCAGCCATTCTCCATCGAAATTCCAAAACCTTGGCAGGAAACGACGTACGTCAAAGATGCAAAAGCCGTCGAGGCGTACAAACAGCTCTCACGCCTAAAATACGGACGCGATAAAGATTTCATCGGCCGTGAAATTGTGAGGCGCATCGGAAACGGAACGTAAGAATTTTTTCAACTCACACACATATCAACACCGTGACCTACACCAATATCCTTCTCCGGCTCAAGAATTCTGCCAACCATCCGCTGAAAACGGTTGCGGTGAACCTGCTCCTAGCTGCGTTCATTGTCTTTGGAATGCAATTTATTGCGATTGTGTACGCCATGGGCTTCAGTTTGTACTGGACGTCCACGGAAGCAAAGTTCAGTAAACACATAATTATCTCAGACATTGATAATGACGGTGACCTTGACCATCTCGTTTTCAACACCGACGGTGGGGCGGGGTATGACGTCGATATCTATCTGAACACTGCGGGAAACTACTCTCATATCGGAACCACCGGCCAATCTTACGGCCTTGATAATGCGAGTGCCGGAGACTTTGACGGTGATGGAGATATCGATTTCATCCACGACTACCTGAACCAAACATCATTGCTACGAAATGGCGGGGCTGGCTCTTTTACAGAATCCACTCTTGGCGGTACTGCAAGTCATGACGAGATGATTCTCGTGGATGTCGATAACGACGGAGACCTGGATATCGTAGGACCAAATCCATATCCAGCAGAGGATCAGAGGTATATCTCAATAACTCCCATGGCGTCTTTACGCCCGTGGCATCCTCGCTTCCTAGCTTTGAGAACCTTGCAGCAGCGGACTTCAATAGTGATGGATACATCGACCTCGTCGTCACAAATCCAACAACTCCGTCTGGCACTGACTTCACTATTTTAAAGGGAAGCGGTACGGGTGCATTCTCGACGCACTACCGTGAAACGGGAATCTCCGCTGGTGGTTACACTTTCCCAGAAGTGAACGTAGCCGACATGGATGGAGATGGTGATATTGATGTCATTCTATCCGCAAGCGACAACGGTACTTCAGGCGTCGTCTATGTGTATGGAAACAACGGAAATGGCAACTTTTCGTCACTTGGCGGGATCACGCTGGGTATGGATAAGTCGAACACCTTAGCGCTCGGCGACTTGGACAATGATGGGGATATGGATGTAATTGCTGGTGGAATTGATAACGCTGGTGCATCAGCAGGTTCTCAAGTCTTTCTCAATGATGGATTTGGTGGGACATTCCCAGAAAACGGCACAAATCCCCACCCTACTACCTGCACACAAGGTGTTGCGATCGGCGATATTGATGCAGATGGAGATTTAGATTATCTGGCAGCAAATGCTATATGCACTGGTACTACGGGTGTCGCAAATAGGCAGTACAACAATGACCAAGCTGCAACGAGTGCTAATACTGCTCCTACAGCTCCGGCAATATTGAGTATGACGGGCGCACTCGTCGCACCGTCACCAAAGAGTCCAGGAACCATCGCAAATGACACGGGTGTCGGTACTGACCAATGGAACAACGTTGCGAACGTCGCAGTAGAAGATGGCATCCCAGCACTCGACGGTACAGCCATGAATGGTGACATCACAAATTATCTCAAAACCACAAATTATCGATTTAACATTCCTTCGAATGCGACAATCCTTGGCGTCAAAGTTGAAGTAAAGAAGAGGCGAAGCCAGGTCGGCTACACATTCACAGACGAACACGCTTATGTCTTGAAGGCGGGACTTCCGGTCTCGACAAACTATGCAGATACTTCAACAAACTGGCCATCATCTTTGACGTATGTCACATACGGAGGACCTTCTGATATGTGGGGACTCACGCTCACACCAAGTGATGTAAACGCTTCAAACTTCGGTTTTTCTATTGCCGCACAGAACAATGGTGCCGGCGCTGCTGCTGGAGTAGAAGTTGATCACATCCGGACCACCGTGTATTACTCGATGCGCGATCTACGCTTAAGCTGGGGCTCGGGTTCCGACACCGAAACTGCGACGAAAATGCTCCAGTATCAGTTGCGCGTCGGCACTGGAAGCAACGCACATAATATCGTCTCTGCCAAAACAGCATCACCCAACTGGGTAACAAAAGTCTTGCCGAACGGCCAAAGCCGAACGGCCTTGCTCAAAAACCTGCACTGCGGACACACCTATTACTGGAACGTCAGTACCGTCGACTCGGGATTCAAATCGACTGCAGGAACAGAGCAGGAATTTACCATCGACAGTTCATGCGCAGTGTCTTTCCCGGGCGGAAGTAGTCCTCCGCCTCCTCCGCCATCAGTGGGAGGAGGACTCTCAGCAAGATATTTCCATAGTGGTCGCCAATCAGACAGTGATGTGCTTCCGGGAATGGGTATTCTCACAGTCAGTGCATTTATTGATTCTGACGGCGACGGCGTGAAGTCCACACGCGAACGATACGGCTTCAAAGGACTACCGATGACAGCTTCTGGCAGAACTGCGGATGACATCGTGATGCGCAAAACTATCGCACTTGGAGACAGTGGTAAAATTAGTTTTGATCTCCCGCATCTGATTCTCGAGGCTACTGGATAGGCTTTGATACTGGCTCATCAGTCATTCAGGGTTATGTTACAACAGGAAATGTATGGTCCGGAGCCTACGTCCTTCGCGAAGGAGCAAAAGCCGAGGTGAACTTCGGCTTCCGTCGCAATGATCTTCTTGCGTATACGCCATGTCTTTCTGTAGGACTAGCCGAAAAAGATGAGAGGAAAGGAACTGATGCGGAAATTTTACTACAGCGTCTTGAAGATGCATTCGGACAAAAAATCATCAGAGGCGTCGATTTGAAAGATTCACTCGTAACACGCAAAGAATTTTTCACACTGCTCTCTAGATCTCATTGCACGGAACCGATTCGTGATGCGGCACTCATGGAAACAAGACTTCGTGATGCGATAAAGAAGTACGGCATCAGCCTACCTCTCATTGATCTTCCAATGGACACTACCAAAGCAGACTCACTTCTCGTGCACACCCTTATTGCCAAGGGTGCGGACGTGACGAGAGCTACTCTGCGTGGTGACGCAGCTGACCTAAGTTCGCCTATGACTCGAGGCGAAGCCATTAGAGCTGTTATCTCGATGCTAGCCATTCCAGAGGACATCACACAAAAAGCAGGAGTCCTTCCGACTGACCTAGATCCTAGCGATCCACTTGCATCGCATTTCCTAACACTGCAAACACTCGGCGTTCTCCCAGAAAGCTTCCAGCCAATTCTGGGGCAGTCGCAAGGGCTCAATGCAGAAGAAACAGCCTTGATGCTTGCTCGAACGGCGTTCACTGCAGGAAAGATCGCTCTGCACGCTGAAATCCTCAATATCAAAGGGCTTAAGAAATCCGCACCAACACCAACGTTCCTCGCTACTCTTCCACCGATGAAACTGCGTGCGTGTCTGGAAAAAGACACCGAGCGTCCGACGAAGATTTCATTCACTGACATTTTGCCGGGAGACCCTTCATATTTCGATATCAAGGATTTGCTGTCACGTGGCACAAAGAACTCAGCCAAACAAATGATGTGGCTTCTTGCAGCAACGCGTAGGCCCACTGAATTTGGCATTGCTCGCGGTCAAACAAAAACAGGGCTCGAGGAACCTGTCAGCATTTTAGAGACTATCCGTAATGTACTCGTGCTTGCATGTCTGCCACCAGATACCGCCATCGATGTTATGAGCGGCAAAGCCAATAGTGGCAGCAGACAAGGAAGTGGTGAAAGCAGGGTAGCAAGAGACAGAATTTCAGGACTACCACGCAACGCTACATTTGCATCGCGCATTCTCTATCGCGCGCAGGATCATCAGAAAGAATTTGACCTTTCTCTGTTCACCTACACGCCAGACTTCCTGAGACGTGAGGAAAGAAGCCCCGCAAGCGGCCTTTCCATTGGTGAAGCGTCTGACATTCTTGCATCGGGCCTTCTGATGATTCACACAAAAACGAAATCTCTCAGTCCTGTTGAGGCCGAAAAGAAGTTTGAGGAATTGTCGGCAGCAATTACGAAGGACCTTCTCGGAAAAGACACAAACTGGCGAGACGAGTCTGTTCTGCGTACTACTCCGTTTACTCGCGGCATGTTGCTGTCCTTCCTCTCCACTGTCGTGAGCGGAAGAACCACTGTCTCTAGTACTCCCGTCGCTGGATCCGTACCACTTGGCGAACTGTGGTGGGAAAGAATCGATGCACGAAAATAAAAATGACTCACTCCCCTCTCATGATCGGGCTCGTTGGATCACTGCTTCTCAGTATTGCAATCGTGCTGACGCTGCGATGGCGACAGATTCTGTGTTACGCAAAAATTAACGGAACTCCACTGAATAGGATTGAAAGAAAACTGCCATGAAGCCGACATTTTTAGCAGGACTGCCGGCACTGAAGCCTCGCGCATGTCTTGAAAAAGAATCCGCTCGTGGATCAACTGTAACTTTTACAGACACACTCCCCGGAGATTCGTTCTATTCAGACTGAGAGATCTGCTGTCCTACGGCACGCGAAATACTGCGAAACAAAATCTGTGGCTCTTTGCTGCAACACGCCGACCAACCGAGTTCGGTATTGCGAAAGGCCAAACAACCGTAGGTATCGCAGAACCAGTAAGCCTACTTGAAACACTACGTGATGCGCTCATTCTCGCATGCATTCCACCGGATACTGCCATTGATGTCATGAGCGGCAAGATAAACACCGGAAGTAAGCAAGGTAGCGGAGAAAGTCGTGTCGCCCGGGATAGAATTTCAGACCTACCGCGCAACGCGACATTTGCATCACGCGTACTCTATAGGTCACAGGACCACCAAAAAGAATTTGATCTCTCGCTCTTCACCTACGCACCAAATTTCCTTCGCTCAGAGTTCCGCAGCCCAGGCTCTGGACTTTCCGTTGATGAGGCAGCAGATATTCTTGCATCGACATTACTTATGATTCATGTGAAATCTAGAACGATGTCGCCACAGGAAGCGGAAACCTACATCGAATCTCTACGCGCTGCCATTATCGAAGACCTCGTCGGTAAAGATGTGAACTGGCGCGATGCTGCTATGTTGAAAACAACGCCATTCACGAGAAAAATGCTCCTGCAATTCTTGGCCACAGCAACAAGTGGCAGAACGTCCGTGACATCGGTGGCTCCTCCGCCATCCGTGCCTCTTGGAGAGGCATGGTGGGAGCGAGTACGTTAGTTAATTATTTGAGAGCAATCGTCTCAACCGGAACAGCGTACACAAGATACCGGTGGGAGATGCTGTCTGGAGGCCAGCAGGTGTAGAGCACGAGCTGCTCACCTTTTTCATCAGGCTCGAATGCAGTTTTGTCGCTAGCTGGAATAGTCTTTTTTTCCGTGACCTGATAGACGTGCAGCTTCCCTTCGTATGTCACATAAATCTTTGTGCCCACTTGCACTTCGTTAATCGTACGGAAAATCTTTGTAAATTTCGAAAGGTCCCACGGATAACCACTCGAGTGTCCGTACACCATGATCTTGCTGCCTTTACCGGGATACGCAAACAAGTGACCAACACCGTGCTGCAACACCTCAAGCACTCCTTTCTGCGAATACGGATCGGAAGGATGCGTGATCGTGAGATCAACAATGCCGATACTTGGAATGCTAATAGCGAACGGTTTCTGAGACGCAAACTGTGCAGAAGAAGGCGAGCCAGCAGATGGAGCCTGTGCCTGAGGTGTGGGCTGTGTATTACCATTCACACTCAACACCACTGAATTATGCGTCTGTGTGACTGGGCCGCCAAACGACGCAATACCTTGCTGATGCACAGTGCGCATGCGGTACACCATGTCAAAAAGCTGGCCACGCGTCATAAAGCTACCCGCAGAGAGACGGCTTCCTGGAAGAATCGCATTGCGCCCAAGAATGACACTCACCACACCGGTGTACCACTGGTTCGGCTGGTTCGGGAGATCATCGGATGAAAGGAAAGCAGCGACATCAGTCTTTTCTCCGTAGGAACGCGTGAGCATAGCCGCTGCCTCAGCAACCTTCACTCCACCCTGTGGCCAGAAACGCCCATCGGGATATCCTTTGATAAGACCGTAACGAAAACCGACTTCAATGTACGGCGCGTACCACTCTTGCTGGGAAACATCGGGAAAAAGAGAGATGGGCGGCATGGAAGCTTTTGCCTTCTCCACATCGAGGGCAAATTTGTTCTGAGCAAGAAGAATAATCTTGAGCGCCTCTGCCCTGTTCACCGGATCGTTTAGTCGGACGTTTCCACCTCCATCAATAACGCCAGAACTACTGAGTGACGCAACGGCGTCTGCATATGCACTTGGATCTATGTACTGTGCAAACGCGCCGGAGACTCCGTTGAGGAGAACAGCAATGGAAAGGGCTGTGCTGAGAGCTTGACGCTTCATAGTTGACGTATTTTACATAATTTTCTTATTTTGTCAATATTTACGCATGTCATTCTTCGGTAGCCAAAAGTGCAGTTCTTATAAGATTAAGACCGTCTAGGGTCTGATACACTCAAAGACGTTCATACTGCTTTTTTATGACGCAAGAACCACAACGCTTTTCGTATGAATCGATGGGAACCTTTTGGGAGGTGACGATTTGGGATGGGGTTGATCAAACAGTTTTTGCCACACTGCGATCAGCGATTATGTCGCAGTCGAAACAATTTGATGAAACATTTTCAAGATTTAAAAAAGACTCACTCATCTGGGAGCTCTCGAAGAAGAAAGGATTGCAAGAAGTGCCAGAAGACTTGGTGAAGATGTTACGCATCTATGAAAAGCTGAATCGGATATCTGGCGGCGTACTCAATCCACTCATTGGTTTCGCGCTATCTGATCTTGGATATGACGCAGAGTATTCACTGAAACCCAAAGACACCGTACGACCAGTGCCGGATTTCACAGCTGCACTGTCGATCATCGATGACACGCACATTGAACTACGTGAATCTGCTCTCATTGATCTCGGTGCACTCGGCAAAGGATTTTTTGTCGACAAGATCGCTGCGTACTTGAAACGCCAAGGTCTTTCTCGTTTTCTCGTAAATGGCAGCGGGGATATCTACTACTCAGGCGCAGGCACGCCACTTCGCGCAGGTCTGGAGCACCCAGCGGATCCGACGAAAGTGATCGGCGTCATCGACATCAACGAAGGAGCGCTCTGCGCTTCAGCTAGTAACCGCAGAAAGTGGGACAAGTATCATCACACACTCGATCCAAAAACACTCACGTCTCCGGAAGAGATCATCGCAACATGGGTCAGAGCAGATTCCGCTGCACTCGCCGATGGACTATGTACGTGTCTCTTCATGACAGAACCCGAGAAGTTTGCAGAACTCAGCTTTGAGTACTGCTTACTCAATCCTGCCTACGCAATAAAACGCTCCGCCGGTTTCCAGGCGGAGCTGTTTTGAAAGCGAGATAGATATTAGGCCTTAGCCTCGACTTTGATTTTGGCAACAGCGTCCATGAATCCCATGCCCGTGAGGGATGATCCATTGATGACACCAACAGAGACCTCATCGAGAGACTTACCAACAACCTGCTCATTGAAACCTGTGCTGAAAGCAGCCTGCATAGCGATGCTCTTCTTGTTTGTAGCGTCGCCAGCAAACGTTGCAGCGGTGACTTTGTCGCCTTTCAGTGTCAGAGAAATTGTGACACTCTCAGCACCTGCTGGAGAGCGATACACACCTGCGGACGTGTACGTACCGTCCTTGTATGAACCATTCATTGCAGCCTCGCTGCTCTCCATCGCTCCCTCTACAGAGGAGGAAGACGATGACTCCATCATCATCGCATCAACGGAAGACGAAGAGGAGGACTCCATTGCGCCTCCGTTCGTATTGGCTGGAGTGGCAGCATTACAACCGGCAAGAAGTACGCCGACCAATAGCGGGCTCAAGGCCGCGCCAAAACGCTTTGATGACGTCGAAAGATTTTTGATATCGATCATTGGAAAATAAGGGAAAGAAACAAATCGGTTGCGATACTAACCGCAAGGCTCAGAGCTTACAAGGATGGGATTAAGAACTCCTTAAGGTACAGAGGTGTAGAATAGTTGGGTGAAAACTCTCTTCTTCAAAAATGCGCAGGATTTCCGTGATTGGCTAACAAAGAACCACGACAAAGAAACGGAGATCGGCGTTGGCTTCTATAAAAAGGATTCTGGCAAAACCGGCATCAGCTATCCAGAATCTGTTGAACAGGCACTGTGTTTCGGATGGATCGATGGCGTGGGACGACGAATCGATGACAAGAGCCACATGAACCGTTTCACGCCAAGAAAAAAGAAGAGCATTTGGAGCATTGTGAATATCGATAGGGTGAAAAAACTGACGAAAGATGGACTCATGACACCTGCAGGCATCAAGGCCTTTGAGGCACGTGAAGAAAAGAAAACAGGCGTGTATTCGTTCGAACAGAAAGATCTAAGGCTTTCTCCGGATATCG
>JAKFXO010000008.1 GCA_021731345.1 Candidatus Peribacterales bacterium
TCATAGAAAAGATCAAACATTGATCGTCCGTTATGTGGCAAAGCGGCAAACGCAACAACGGGGGTGAATGTCCCGAGAATAACGCCGATGGTGAGAAGGCGTGTCCGGATCATTGTTTTTTATCGTGAATGGACGTCACAGCATCCCAAATTTTCGGCATGCAACTGACTGCATCGGCTAGAAGACTCATTTCATTTTTGAGATCAAGCGACGCGCGCTGGTAACACACAAACTGACGGGCAATCGCATAATTCACGTCAAAAGACCGCATCGTGTTGAGCATGCGCTCCATCGCTACGCGGGAAATCTCTCGCTCATCAAGAACGTTCTGATGCAGCGCCGGCATCCGACTGATGAGATCAGACATATAGAGAAGTACCGGACACTGATCATCACATCGAGCATTGCTGGTCAGAGGCGTATCGCACATCGATGCATCAGTTTGCTCACGGCAACCTTGGAAATCACCCACAGTCATACAACAAAATTGTGCTGGCTGCTCAACATCGTTATTGAGTGATACTTGAGCGATATTGCGATCTTGGATTTCTGTGAGCTTGCATTCGTACTCACGCTGAAACTCAGCGACGATGGCAGCAAATGATGCAAATGTGACCGGCCTCTGTACAGGCGTTGTTACGCCACCGAAGAGAAATGAGGTATCCACGCGGTAGTGCCATCCGGGCAAATCATCGGCGAGTGCGCGGAGTTCTGCAATGGGAGGCTCGCCAGCGGCTCCCGTACCGCATTTCCATAGTGACGGCGTCTTCAGAATCATTTCTCGCTCATACACAACTGCCGTCATTGCGCGCCGGTAGATATCGCGAGCTTCATCAATATTTTCGACGTCTTCAAATCTCGTATCTTTAGAGTCGCATGTGCGCAGACTTTGCTCGGAACTACTGGAGCTACCAGTGCCACCGCTTCCGCCGGTACCCAAAATATCGCCGCGGAGAAAACGAGTTGATCCAGCGACAGCGAACATTACAAGAATCGTCAGGACAAGAATCTTGTGACGCACGACCATCCTGCGTCCGTCATGCCAGCCGGTGATGATGAAATCACGAATGGTCATGGGGTGAGGCTGTCGGTATCTGGGTTATCGCACTGTCCGATGAAACATGGAATTTGATGTAATTTTCCAAGCATGTTCACCATGTTTGAAATCGCTTTCACCGTCTCGGTAGGGAAACCTTCAAGCATCCAGTCCACCATGCCCGCAAGCTGCAAAAGGGAGCGGTAACCCGCGTCGTACGCTACGGCGAGACGTAGCACTGCACGTTCTCCGGCAAGCGTTTCATCTGCAAGCTGCTGACATCGCTGCAGGGTGTTCGTAGCGGCATCCTGTTGCCTTCCGCTGCCACCTGTCGTTTCCGCTTCTCCCGCGAAATAGCACTCGCCGTACCGCTCCACTGTTCTCTCTGCGCATCCGAGAAGTTTTACATCGATGTCTCCGCCATCCACGTCAAACGAGCGTGCGGCTATCTCACACACTGCGAGCGTGCGACAACGGTACACACGGTAACTTTCCATGATGGGCTCAATGAATTCGGATGTCATTCGCCCTTTCATTTCAAAAATTCCCTGCCGCACTTCGTCCACTTCACCACCCGTTAACGCAATAATCGTTCCGTCTTTATCTTTGCGACTACCAAAGAGCCTAGATCTCCATTCGTCATGGATTTTAACCATGTCTGATGCGACTCGCTTAAAGCACGTATTTTCATCTCTGACCACTTGCGCGTGTGTCGACAGAGGCGCTGCCAGCAGTGTGAGAACACACGTCGTTGCCGATAGACGAATGAAGGAATGCTTCACGGGGCGGGGCGGGAAACTTCGAGCTTTGTTGTGATCGGAAGCTTAAGAAGTGGGAAGATTCGCTCAAGCGTACTGACTCCTGCGCCGTAGTACGGGTTTTCATCAAGGTCGTCATCTTCCGGAAGCGTGTCATCACGAATCTCATCACCCTTGTCGGTAAAGTTTCCTCCCGTGATGTCTGGCATGAACCACTGCCACGTTGTGATCGTGCGTTTCTCCGGCGGTAGGAAATAGCAAATCACATCCTCATGACATGGCGGAGGATCATCGGGGTTTGGGAAATCTTCATTGCGACGCGCGACTCGACCTGCAAAATCTTCATCACGCTCTGGCATCCAGCGCGAGAATAGGCGTGCCAAGCGCTCTTTTAGATCATTCTCAACGTGAATGATTTTCGCAGGATTTCCGTGCTCCTGATCTGGATCAGGAGGAATGATGATGCTGGGCGGGAAACGACAATACGCACCACGCATGCTGCCACGATCGAGTGGATAATTGTTATCTCCGCCATCGATAGAAACTCCTGCCGCAAGCTCAGCCTCTTCTTCGATCTGCCTATCGATCTCGGTACCGTCGATCATTTTTCGGAAATTTCGAAGAATAGTTTTTGCGGGTTCTAAATCTTGTGGAATAGGCGGAACGATGAGCGACTTTGTTGGAAGATCGACAGTGGGAACAGGAAACGTCGCAAAAATATCTTGGTCAGGAAGTGGTGGAAGATCAGGGAAGTCATCAGGGTTTGGTGCTGGCACACCAAAGAGCGGCGGCCTTGGCAGTCTGATGCGTGCTTCCACAGGCCACAGTGTTGGAATGAGCCATGCGCCGCTGGAGAACTTCACGTCTGAAAAATCGTAGAGCTGATCTTCTGGCTGTACGAAATCCAGATCAGTGAGACTCTCCGGCTGATAATCTCTATCACGTTTTTCACCAGGCTGACGAGTGCCCCACCAGTTATCGAGAAGCGAATACACTGGTGCAGAATATCGATGGTTGCTACACCACAACATCTGACAGCCATCGGCCTGAAGCATCGACCTTTGAAGTAATCTCCAGATTCGCTTTAGCTCACGTCGCTGAATCGCACGCTCAGCCGACACAAGAAGTAACGCGCTGTTCTGCTGATACCAATCGGCAAAGTACTCGCGGATCTCTTCCTGAGAATCGTAGAGTCGTGTGAGATACGTCAGCAGAGCTCCGCGCATGAGACGCACTTCCTCGACGCGATCACGATACTCCGTCAGCTTGTCTATAATGTCATCGGCACCGCCTGACTGTGAGCCGCGTGATTCTTTTGTCGCAGCAATATCTTCTCCCTGCTTCCATAGCTTCCAGTCCGCAATGAGCGCGTCGATCTCGGCGACGGATGCAAGTGGTACAAGTACCGGAATGCGTACTTCTTGAATCGGTGCGACGAAAATTCGTTGAAACGATTTGAGCACATTGCCGATGTCTTCCAGCCCCGCTTTTAGTGTGATTTCTACAGTGCCATCAGAACGCGAGACGGTGTTACTGACGTACTGAAAGAGCGGATCATCATCAGCAAGGCCTACAAGGAAACGTGCTGGCATGATGAGTCTCGTCTGCGGATCTGCCGTCATCTTGAGGAGTTCACGCTGCTGCGCTTCGAAATAGATCGCAAGGTCACGGTCATCGTTATCATCAAATTGATCCGTGCGTGCATTTTTCGGCACGGTCTTGCTGCCAGTCTGACGTGTGGTGAGTAGTGTTCCAAGAATCCCAGTCACATCGCTTGGGTCTTCAAAGAGCTTTTGTTTTTCTTTCAACTTTTCCATATCAATAAGTGTCAAATTTGTTTCGTCATCAGCAACCCAGGGCTCGGGCGCGTTACGAGGATCACGTGCAGACTCTTCAACGACTGAGGGATCTGCCTTCACTTTTTCTTTCTGTTCGTGGCCATCGCCCTCACGCCATTCTGGCTTTCTCGGCGTCTGCTCGCCTTCTGTGGCGATGACAAACTCGCACTGCTCATCAATGCCAGGAGTCACATCGTTTTTCGGATCGAAATCGGTGCCATCCGCGTTGAGCTCTTTGTAATACTCGTAACACTCAGCGCGAACTTCCCACCTGTTGTCGCCTCCGGGCGCAGTGACTGTAATTTTCGGAACCATGAACGCTTCGGCGTAATGCCGATAGTACGAACTAGCGATCGCAAAGTGTCCGCCGAATTCATCAACGATGATACGAAACCGCGTCTCGATAAAATTCCCGTCCGCGTCATACACGTCGTACGGCTCCGCGTGGCACACGTCCATCTTGTTGTAAAACGCAGGCCCCCATGTCGTGCGGCATGTCCTGTCCTGAGGCGGTTCATCTGGGTATGTCGTTGCAATCGGTGTGCGCTTGTCGCTCGTGCCGTTACATTCAAATGTGTACGGCGGATCAAAACAGTATCGCTTTGGCGGACGTGATGGACAGCCATCATTTGGCTCTGGGCAAGGACACACGGCTGCAGGATCTTCACGCGGAACCATGGAGGAAGCCTGCTGCCACGCTTCGTAGAGGCGCTTACAAAATTTTGGCGTCGCCTTGTCCATACGCAGACACCAGTCATGCGGATTGATATCAACTTTTCCATTACCATCGACCACTTCGACTGTGCCGTCTTCTTTGATATTCACATCTTTTCCGAGGCGCTTCAGATCATCATCAATATAACTATCCTGATAAATATCGCAGGCGGAACTGTATCCCCATGCACTGTCGGGATATTCAAATTCACTGCGCTCACCAAGACCGCCTGTCGGCATCGCGAGGGGATTAACGTTTCTGCGACCTGGTACATCAGGACTGATGTCGGGGATCGGCACGTCGCCATCGACGCCAACGCCGTTCACCGTGGCATCGGTATCTGGGTCCCAGCCTCCACACTGCACACTGTCGATGTTCTGGCGCATCTCGTCCAAACCGAACCGAATGTCTTTGTAGGATTCGGGTTCATTGATCTTTGGAATGAACGGCGCTGCCACTGCGCTCCCCGCAAGGAGGAGTGACGCAGAAACCACCGACATCGTGAGCGGAAGACGCATAGGGATAAGCGCTGTCCCCGGGAAAAAGGATCGTATTTCAGTGTACTCAAAAGAGTTCGTTCCTCCTATTAAGGCGATCAGTAAAATCGATGATCAGAAAACAAAAAAATATTCCTTCAATGTTTTCTCGTTGCAGATGAAAATACCAAGGTGTACGATCGTTCACGTCAACTGCTGGCGCTCTGTGGCGCCGCATCAGCACCGGCATGCGACCTCCTTTACTCCCATTCCCCCTCAGCGATGTTCTCTCTCAACCGTATAGACATCATCGGATACCAGACACAACCAGTCACCGTCCGCCAAACTCCCGGCGGGGCTTCTGTGACCGATCTCAATATCGTCGTTCCGTACTCATTTCAGTCGAGTAAGGGCGAAACACTTTCCGGAAAAAGTTTTCACACTGTCACCATTTGGGGTGCCATGGCCGACGTTGCTGGCCAGTACGTAAAACCGGGTTCTCAGCTCTTCATTTCCGGTCGTCTTCAGACAGACTCGTGGGATGACACGGCAAGTGGCGAGAAGCGTAACAAAACGAAAATTGTTGCGATGGATTTGATCCTTCTTGATCCAAAAGACGGTCAGCGTTCTGCGCCAGCTGGAGCCGAAAGTTTGACCAACTGCGTGAACCGCGCACAGGTCGTTGGTAACGTCACACGTGAACCAGAAATGCGCACCACAACAGGCGGCCAAGCTGTGCTGACCTTGGGTGTCGCGACGAATGAAAAGTGGAAAGAAAAAGCTACTGGTGAAATGAAAGAGCGCTCTGAATTTCATAACGTTGTGGTGTGGGGCGACATGGCAAAAGCAGTCCAGGCTGGCGTGAAAAAAGGTCAGCGTGTGTACGTCACGGGCCGCGTTCAGACTCGCACCTGGGAAACGCAGGAAGGTAAGAAGCGTGCCACAACCGAGATCATCGCAGATCAGGTGACACTCCTTGGCACGAAGAATGCAGAAGCAATGTCGAACATTCAGGCCGATGGCGCTTCTATGCCATCCGCTCCGTCGCGTTCCGCTACTCCAAGCGCCGCTCCGGTGGCCGCAGGCATTCCAGACATCAAATACGAATCTGAAATCAAGCCAGAGGATCTTCCATTCTAATCTCGCAATCATCGCTTGTTACAATCAACCCTTGTCCATTGGTGGCAGGGGTTCTTTGTAACACGGAATGAATGCGGGCTTCGCGCGTTTTTTAGAACCGAAGAGTTCCGTCCGGCTCGACAAAGCGCATCTCTACTTCCAAGTTTTCTGGAATTTTTTCTTGTACTGCTTCTACGACACTGACAGCATCGGCATACGTCGCCTCACCGACATTGATGAGAAAGTTTGCATGCTTTGGAGAGACTTCAATGCCACCGACTTTGTATCCGCGGAGTCCTGCTGCATCAATGAGTTTCCACGCCGGCGTCTGCCCAATTGCCTTAAAGCACGAACCGGCGGTTTTCAGGTGTGGCTGCGTTTCTATGCGCTTCTTCAGTAGTGTTTCGATAGTCGTCTTTATCGCTACAGGATCGGCTTTCGGCAGCTTGAGTACAGCCTCCCAAATGAGGAGTGGTTTTTCAGAATCTTTGAACACGCTTTCGCGATATCGGAACGCACACTCGGACTGTGAGAGCGTTTTCCACGCACCATCGAAGACTGTCACGGACTCAACGAATGAATCGATCCAGACGCCTTTTGGACCCTGCCCTGCATTACCAAAAATAGCTCCTCCAACAGTACCGGGAATACCCGTCAGTGCCGAAAGATTCAAACCGAGCAGCGCGAGCTCATTGATGAGCATCGCAAGATTTTTTCCAGCACCAACAGTAACCATGTCTCCGGCGACATCTGTTATTGTGTGCTTCACCTGCACGACGAGTGCATTCACCTCATCGGCAAAAATCGTATTTGATCCGCTGCCAAGAGGTAGGAATTTCAGCTGCTGCTTACCGGAATATTGCAATGCAGCCTCTGCATCGTCCTTTGTCATAAGCTCAGCAAAATAGCGCGCGATGCCGCCAATACGCATGGTCGTTTTCGGCCGGAGCACGAATCGTTCCTTGAGTTCCATGGTGATTACCGTGAGATCAAATCCGTCACCTTCTCCATGGATTCCATCAGCTTCTCACCAAATGCGCTCTTCTTCTGCGGCTTCTGAAGCAAGACACCAAGCACCACGATACCGGCGATAACTGCGAGCACGATGCCGAGATCTTTCACCTCAGGTTGGATTTTGAAGAGAATGAGTCCGAGGAACGTTGCGACAGTCAGAAAGACGCCCGCCACGATACCGACTCCAAACGTCACGATGACAAGTTTTGTTCGGTCTTCCTGCTTATCCTGAGGCGCTGAAGCGAGAGCCGTGAGGAGATCACTCGAAACGATGACCGGATCATTATCCGAACGCTTAAAGAGTACCTGCACCTTGCGCTGCAGAATGAGGCTGACAAACGTTTTGAAAGGCACCGAGGTCTTACCCTCAATGACAGCTTTTCCGCCCGTGTTGGAGATCTCTACTTCGAGTTCGTCCATATGCAGACAGTGTACCAGACTCAGGCGGGTGCAACCGCAAGACGTTTCATTGTCTCGGCTTTACCCAAAAGATCCGCGACTTCGTACGCGCCGGGGCTGTACTCACGACCAGTGAGCATGGCACGCAATGGCCACAGAATTTGGCCTTTTTTAAAGCCCGATTCTGGAAGCGCTTTTTCGATGATTGCGAGGATGGAATCGCGGTTCCATTCAGCGTCTGACACGAGGCCAAGTTGAGTTCTCAAGAAGTCCAGAATGGTTGGCACCTGAGCGGGTTCGATCTTCTGCTTTGGACTCGCAACGAGTGCCATCGTAGGGCTTACTGGAGCGTAAAAGTAGCCAAGCATCTCCGGCGCTTCCGGAAAGAATGTGATGCGCTCCTGGATGAGTGTCGCACGCTTCAGAAACTGTGAATCTTTGGCAGCTTCTGGGTACTTTTCGGTAACGATAGGAAGGATGCGGCTCGCAAATTCTTCCGCAGGAATTTTGCGCATCCACTGACCCTGTAACCAGTCGAGTTTTTCGAGATCAAAAACAGCGCCGGACTTCTGCACACGCTCGAGTGAAAACGCGGAAATAAGTTCGGGGACGGAGAACAATTCCTGCTCGGTTCCTGGGTTCCAACCGAGGAGTGCGAGGAAGTTGAGGAGTGCCTCTGGAAGATAACCTTTGTTGAGGTAGTCCTCGGCAGCCACATCATTCTGGCGCTTACTGAGTTTGGTACGGTCTTTGTTCAGAAGTAGTGGCACGTGCGCGTACTTCGGAGCATCCCAGCCAAACGCCTTAAAGAGAATGAGGTGCTTGGGGAGGGAAGAGAGCCACTCCTCACCGCGAATGACCATGTCGGTCTTCATGAGGTGATCATCAACAACGTGTGCGAGGTGGTATGTCGGGAATCCATCAGACTTCAGAAGAACCTGGTCGTCGATCGTATGACCTTTAAATGACAATGTTCCGTAAATCGCATCGTCATACACAACGGTCTGGTCACGTGGAATCTTGAGGCGAATCACGTGCTTCTCGCCAGCTGCGATGCGCTTCTCCACCTCATCTTTCGGCAAATCGACGCACTGACGGTCGTACATCGGAGCCTGCCTCAGTTCCTGCTGCTTCTTGCGCATTGCATCCAGTCTCTCGCTCGTACAGAAGCACACATACGCATGTCCGTTTGCGAGAAGTTCATCAACGTACTTTCGGTACAGAGGCAGACGCTTGGACTGGTGATACGGCCCGACATCGCCTTTTTCAATGAGTTTTCCAGCGTCATCAAGCGTCACGCCTTCATCGGGCGGAATGCCAGCAAGTTTCAGTGTGCGAATAATATTCTCCGTTGCACCAGCAACTTCACGTGCTTGGTCAGTGTCTTCAATGCGCAGCGTAAACACATCCTTCGTTTGCTTGGCTACAAGCCACGCGAAGAGTGCGGTACGCAAAGCGCCGACGTGAAGAAAGCCTGTGGGAGATGGCGCAAAACGCGTTCTCATGGCCGCAGGATACACGAAACCTGATGAGGTTCCTTATTTAAGGACAACGTCGAACGTTACCTTGTCTTTCGGCATGTCGCTGCCATCGCGTGGAACGCGTGCGATAATACCGACAACGTCCTGACCTGCAGTGACGTGACCGAAGATCGTGTAGTTCGGTGGGAGAGGGTAGTCCGTATCCATGATGAAGAACTGGCTTCCGTTCGTGTTTGGACCGCGGTTCGCCATAGCGATGACACCAGCCTTGTAACCTGTCTTGTACGTCTTGGATGCTGGATCGATCTCATCCTCGAACATTTCACCAAAGACACTCTTGCCGCCCGTACCGTTGCCGGTTGGGTCGCCGCCCTGGATCATGAATCCTGGGATAACGCGGAGAAACGTGAGTCCGTTGTAGTAACCGCTCTTGGAGAGTGAGACGAAGTTCGTCACCGTCTTTGGAGCTACGTCAGCATCGAGCTCGAGTGTGATATCGCCTTTGTTCGTCTTGAGAACAACCTGGTGTTTGCCCTTGAGAAGCGTGCCATCCCACTGAATGGAACCGGCTGACTTGGAGGAAGAAGACATGGCGTCAATGGAGGAAGAACTAGAAGAGGAAGTAGCGTACGGATCGGTGGTTGTTGTCGTGGCTGGCTTGTTGCACGCGGCAAGAAGTCCGAGCGAAAGCGTCATGGTCACAATGGCGATTTTCTTCATAGGTGATTGGGGTAAAAACGGATTAGGATTCTAGCTCTTTGGCGCTAGGACGTCCAGGATCATCTCTGCGACTTTTGCCGCTGCATTGGCCGGAAGAGCCTTGGAGAGGGCTTCGCCCATGGCAGCTCGCTTCGCGGAATCACCAAGAAGTGTGCTCACAACGAACGGCAAGTCTGACAAACGATCCTGCGCCAAAAATTCCACCGCCTGACGAGTGGCAAGAAACTCCGCATTTTTCACTTGATGATCATGCGCGACACCCGGAAGTGGTACGACGATGGCTGCTTTCTTGAGTGCTGCAAGTTCGGAGAGCACTCCGGCTCCAGCGCGTGTGACGACAAGATCGGCAAAACCGTAGAGGTGGGGTAATTCTGCAAGTACCGTTGTGCGAGGGAAATACCGAGCATGCTGACGATTGATCATCTTGCCTTCGCCGGTGAGATGAATAATGTCTGCGAGATCGAGAAGTGCCTGGAAATTCTTTTCGATCGCCTCATTGAGCGCGACTGATCCTTGGCTTCCGCCGATGATCATGAGAACCGGACGACGACCGGAAAAACCGGTAATCCGCTGACCTGCGGCATGAGAACCCTCGAAGACAGATGGACGCACGGGGTTACCTGTTTGTACGGCTTTCTTCTGCAGAGAAGTAGGGAATGCCGACTCGGGAAAACCTGTGCAAATAGTGCGTGCGATGCGTCCGATAATGCGGTCGCTCAAGCTCGGAACACTATCTGAAGAATGTAGGACAACTGGAACGCGCACAACGAAACCAGCGAGACAGACAGGTACACTCACAAATCCGCCCTTGCTCATGATGAGTACGGGGCGTGTGCGAAGAACATGCACCAGAGACTCAATGAATGAAATGACGAAAAGAAAGGGGAACGAGATGATGCGTGGAGAAAATCCGCGCGGGAATTTGCCAGCGTGAATGATGACGAATTTTTGTCCTGCTGCAGTCAGTGCCTCTACCTCATCAGCGCGTGATGAGCAGATGAAGAGCGGTGTGAACGCAGGGTTCTTCTTTGTGACTGCATCGGCAACCGCAAGGGATGGCATGAGGTGACCACTGGAGCCTCCGCCGGAAAAAATGATAACGTTTTTTGGCATGTATTAGCGATGAATGAAGCGTCGGAGTGCGGTGGAATGCTCTGTCCTGCGACTACGGCGAATGGAGACATCTTCCTCTGTGGAGTGCATGGAAATATTCAGGAGTACACCAACACCTGCAAGTGTTGCGAGAAGTGATGAGCCGCCGTAACTGATGAACGGTAGCGTGAGACCGGTGATGGGGAAGAGCGAAAGATTCACGCAGATATTGAGGAGTGTCTGGAACGCGATACACGTCGTAATGCCGGTCGCAACGAGAAGGCCGAAGCGATCCGGTGCGTTTCGCGCTACACGGTACCCGCGGTACACAAAGATACCGTACAAAGAGAGCACAATGAGAAGTCTCAGGAAACCAAGTTCTTCGGCCATCGCAGAAAAAATGGTGTCGGACTGCACTTCAGGTAAGTATCCGAATTTCTGGATGGATTTGCCGTAACCGACACCGAACATGCCTCCGCTACCGATGGCGATAAGGGCTTGGTAGACCTGAAATCCGATACCTTCGCGGTACGTCATGTCATCCGGATTGAAGAGCACGTGCAGGAACACAGTAAATCGATTTCGGATGTAATCCTTATTGAGGATGACCGGAAGGCCGAGGAGACCCGCAGCGCCTGCGCCAAGAAAAAGATGAAGGATATTTCCTCCGGCGACAAAGAACATCACGGTCGCAATCACGGTGAACACGAGGAATGATCCAAGGTCGGGTTGGATGGCGACGAAGAATGTAGAAATACACAGAAGGATCACGAAGGGAATAAATCCTTCCTGGAATGTCGCGATGGATGACTCTTTTTTCTGCAGCCACACGGCAAGGTAAAACACGAGCGTGAGCTTCAAAAATTCAGATGGCTGAATGGAGAAGCCTCCAAGCTGAAGCCAGCTGCGCGCGGTACCGTACTGGTTACCGACTCTGGGGATGAAGAGAAGGATAAGAAAGCCCATATTCAGAAGAAATAGGGTTCGCGCATGGCGCTGCCAGAAGTGATACGGAATGATGCTTGTAACACCAAGAGCACCGAGTGCCGCGATCATGTGGATAAAGCTGCGCCATAAGTAAAAAGCGTTGCTAGGCGTCTCCCAGCTGCCGCTCTCTACGAAACGCTGCGTGAGCTGATAGCTTTGATACACCGACACGCTCGCGATCATGGCCAGTCCGAAAAGGGACAAGCCGAGCGCAATGCCAAGAAGGAGAAAATCTGCTCTCCGGAACATGGACGCCCATCATACCCGAGCTGAGTGAGGGGGAGTGAAGTTATAGGAAGATTCTCTTGCTACACTTGGCTCATAATTCTCTTTCTTGTTTCTCTATCGGCGCTGATCTTCTCGCTCCTTGTGACGTGGGCAGCATTAGGCATTGCAAAACCGATCATCGTCATCCCAGGATTTTTCATCCTGAAACTGTCACAAAACCCAGGCATCGCTTTTTCCATCAACATTCCATCTCCTTGGGAGGAGCTGCTGATCCTCTCAGCCCTCACAGCAGTCTGCGTCTATGCTGTGGCATCAAAACCTGATCGT
>JAKFXO010000122.1 GCA_021731345.1 Candidatus Peribacterales bacterium
GGGTGACACGGTGTACGAACCGTTTGCTGGCAGCGGCAGCACGTTGATGGCTTGCGAGCAGACGAAGCGTCGGTGCATCGCCATCGAACTGGATCCGCATTACTGCGAGGTGATCATCAGGCGATTTGAAAAACTCACAGGCATCGACGCAATCAAACTTCCTTCTTCCAAACATCATGGCACATAAGAAAGAATCTAAGCGCGATTCTGCTGTTATCGAAGAACGCAAAGCTCGCGAGCAGGCTTCTCTGCTCGAACAGCTGAAGAAAATTCCAATTGTCTCCATCGCCTGTGAGAAAGCAGGTATCGGTCGGGCAACCTATTACCGCTGGAAAAAAGAGGATGAAGATTTCGCAAAGATCGCAAATGAGGCACTTGCCGAAGGCACGCAACTTGTAAGCGACATGGCCGAGTCCCAACTCCTTGGAGCGATCCGTGAGGGGAACTTGGGTGCGGTCATGTACTGGCTGAAGCACAGAAATCCGCACTACAACAACAAGCTTGAAGTAACGACCAGATTGAAAAATACCGACGAAGAACTTACTCCTGAGCAAGAGACCGCAATAAGCGAAGCTCTGCGGCTGGCCTCTTTTACCGGTGAAGAATCCGTTTCTGCTGCCCCTTCTTCAGACTATGAAAAAATATCCTAACAAAATTGGGGCTGATGAACTGCGTAAGAAAATGCTGAAAGATCGCGTGTTCCGTAAACAGACGGTGAGAGCGAGCCATTACTGGTTTTTTCATTTTTACTTCTCACATTATGTGAAATACATAACCGCGCCGTTTCAGAAAGAAATGTTTTCGATGACCGAAAATACGGAACATAAAACAATCGTAATTACTGCGTTCCGAGGATCCGCGAAATCGACCATCATGAACCTTTCGTATGTCCTGTGGTCGATTCTCGGCACACCACAGAAAAAATTCATCATTCTTGTCGGTCAAACACAGGCACAGGCAAGGCAGCATCTAAAAAATATCAAAGATGAATTGGAAAGCAATAAAATTCTCAAGGCCGATCTTTGGCCATTTCATGAAGAAGATGATGAATGGAGAAACTCCTGTCTTGTGATCAGCAGCTACAACGCGAAAATCATGGCCGTAAGCATCGACCAATCGGTTCGTGGACTACGTCATGGCCCCCACCGCCCGGATCTCATTATCTGTGATGACATCGAAGACCTTCAATCGGCAAAAACAAAGGATGGGCGGGATAAGACGTACGAATGGGTGAAAAGTGAGCTGATGTCTGCGGGTGATACGACGACCCGCACGGTGTTCATCGGGAACCTGCTTCATGAGGACTGTCTCCTGAAAAGGCTGCAAAAAGAATTTTTGTCAGGGGGATTACGGGGAATTTACAGGGAATATCCATTGGTCACGGAAGACGGAGTTTGCCTCTGGCCGGGAAAGTATCCGACAGAGGAAGCAATTGAAGCTGAACGACAGCGCATCGGCAGCGACAGTGCATGGTATCGGGAATATCTGCTGCGGATTTTGGCGGACGTCGACCGAGTCATTCATTCCGGCTGGATCCGATACTACGATGAATTCCCGACGGAAGACGATGAGATAGATTTCCGGTACGCAGCCACAGGCATCGACCTTGCAATTTCGCAGAGTGAAAGCGCGGATTTCACCACGATGGTTTCGGCAAAGGTGTACCGCGAGGATGGCAGGGCGCTCATTTACATTCTCCCTAATCCGGTGAATGAACATCTGACTTCACTGGAAACATTGGATCGGGCAAAGGAGGTTTCCGTGGCAGTTGGTGGTGGCGAGAGAACGCAGCTGTGCGTGGAGGAAGTCGGCTATCAGGGGATGATGATCGAGATGCTCGATAAAGACGGTTACGATGTAAAAGGAATGAAAGTGAAGAATCAGGACAAACGCGCCCGACTCGCGCTGACTTCCCATCTCCTGCAATCGGGACGTGTACTTTTCCCCAGGTACGGCTGTGAAGACCTCATCAATCAATTGGTTAACTTTGGTATCGAAACACACGATGATCTTGCCGACGCTTTTGCCATCCTCCTTGCATACGTTATGGAGGAGGGGGTCGGCTCGAGCATGGGCATGATTTGGATCGGAGGAAACGAGGGGCGAAGGAACATCCTCGATATGCAATTCTGATCTATTTCGCAGGTTCAGGGGGTTTGAGGCTAGGGCAGACGGGTCTTTCGCCTAGCCTTTGAAAGGGGGTAGCGCCATTGATGTAGGTGCTTACTTCTCCCCCTTTTCATCCTATGAGTACCGCAACACCGAGCCGCAAGGCTCCCTTCATACCCACGTTCGGCAACGCACGCATCAGTGCTCCTGCCGAAAAAATCATCATCAATCCTCGGTACTGTCTCTACGCCCGAAAATCGAGCGAAGAAGATGAAAGACAAGCACTCAGTATTGATTCACAGGTCAAAGAGATGCTTGCGGTTGCGAAGCGGGAGAATCTTGAGATCGTCGAAATCCGACGGGAGAGTCATAGCGCAAAAGCTTCGGGTGCGCGGCCGGTTTTCAAACAACTCCTCGAAGATGTTCGCAGAGGAGGATTCACGGGAATCCTGACCTGGGCACCGGATAGGCTCTCCAGAAACGCCGGAGACTTAGGATCGGTCGTCGATCTTATGGATCAGGGTTTCCTCATCGACATCCGAACGCACGGACAACGATTCACAAATAACCCGAACGAGAAATTTCTCCTCATGATCCTCTGCTCCCAAGCGAAGCTGGAAAACGATAATCGCGGACTCAACGTGAAACGCGGACAGAAAACACGAGTGGAGATGGGTTACCGTCCGTGCCTCGTACCACTCGGCTATCTGCTGGATAAGCAGTCGGGGTTGGGCAGAGGCAAGGTCGTCATCGATCCCATACGTGGAGTAATCATCAGGCAGATGTTCGAGCATGCCGCGTACCAAGGGGCAAGCGGACGGGTGCTCCAGCAATGGCTCAAAGAGGTGGATTTTACGACGCGAAAGGGCAAGCGCATCACCCTGAGCATGATTTACCGGATGCTGCGCCAACACTTCTATACCGGAAAGTTCGAGTATCCGCAGGGAAGCGGCAACTTCTACAAAGGCGATTACGAACCGCTGATACCACAAGATCTCTTTGATGAAGTGCAGAAGCTGCTCGATATGGGACCGAAACGCGAGTGGGGCTCAAAAATGGATAACTTCCACTTCACACGGATGTTTGTCTGCGGCGGCTGCGGATCGGGGATTACAGCCGAGGAAAAGCACAAACCGCTCAAGGATGGCAGCGTGCGAAAGTACATCTACTATCGCTGTACGCATTCACACAATCTCCGCTGCAAGGAGGCATCCATCCGCGAGGAAGAACTCATCGACCAACTCTCGGAGATCATCGATACCATCGACCTCGACGAACTTGGCATGCGCATGAAGCTTGAGGAAGAAGTCACCCGCTACCAGAAGTTCACATCTGGGGTCTTCGGGCAACAGGCAGAACCTACGATGCTTGGAGTCGATGTCCGACTGTACGCGAAGTATATCCTTCGTGAAGGAACGAAGGATGAAAAGCACGAGCTGCTCTCCTGCCTTAAGAGCAAGATGATATTGAAGGACGGAGCGATTCACCTCGAACAGAAAACGAAGAAAAGAAAATCTAAAGCGTAGTTATCGCTTGATTCGCGGATCTTTCTTCGCACGCTTCTCGCGGTCTTTCTTGAAAGCCAAAACATCGCTTTCAAGAAATATTTTACCTGCAGATGTCTGCTGACAGGCAAGGCGGCCTTCTTTCACGAGCCTATTGATGTACTGACGGGAAACATCGAGCAGTTCGGAAACATCGCCGATACCCATCATTTTTGAAGTGTTCTTCATAGTTAGCGCTTGCGCTTGACTAAGCACGCTAACTTGACATGATGCCTATATGATAGTTGCACTTATGAAACCATTTGGTAATGTTTGCCATAACTTCAATTTCCTCCCTCCATACTTATGTCTTCTCAGCAAACAGCAACAGTTCCACGAAAAATCACCCTTGGCCTGATCATCGCATGGGTGCTCGGTGTCTTTATTCTTCTACCGGCTATTTCGATGCTTGCGAAACAACCTGCGCCTGGATTGGCGCTGCTTGCAGCTTCACTCATTCTTTTGCCACCAGCGATTGGATTCATTCAGAAAAAGGGCAACTTCCATTTGTCAGGAGGAGTGAAGTTCATCTTGGTAATCGTTCTGTTCGGTGTAGCAGTAGGCACAATGGATCGGACAAAGCTTCCGACAAGGGAGGAATCAGCACAGCCAACAAACACAGAACCGGCTGCAGCTCAGGCATCAGTTATGGCAAAATCTTATCAAGAAGTATTCGTGTTCAAGGGCAACGGAGCAAAGAAGTCAGAGCCGTTCACAATTACAGGAGACAAATTCAAGATTGCGTATGATTGCAAAGGAAGTCTTTGCCAAGCATGGCTGAAGAAACCAGAAGGCGCATTTAGCTTCGAGATTATTATGAACAGCACAGAAGCAACCAAGGATGAAAGCATCTTCTATAAATCCGGCACATACTACATCGAGTCGAACTCCATCGGTTCATACACGATGAGTGTGCAGGATTATAAATAGTCCACTGCATCATTAGGGTTTTCTTCTGCTCCAACCCTACTGGCTGGAGCAGAAGAAGATTTATGCCTTTGCAGTTACACTTACTTTTTTACTCAATTTATCAATATATGGCTTTAAGCCGGCAAAAACCCGCACTACATTCTGTAGCTGCGTGTAGTAGCCCACGTATTTGGATAACGCATAGAAAAAGGCAATATCTTCAGACTCTCCAGTTTCTTTTTTCATTCGGATTTTTCCTATATCTGAATGCAGAATTTCTCCATATAACAGATTTTCAATTACATCATTGGGGCTTAGCTTCTTCCCATTCACTACATAGCCGATAGGCATTACCTGATTCAAATTATCGTTGGAAACATCCTTTAAGATTTCGATAGTTTTGAGAAAATTCTCTGCTTCGGGTACGCCCCGCTTTTTAAGTTTGTTGCAGATATTTTCTAATGACCCATAGAGTTTACCGAAAGACAAAGCGTCATTTTCCAATTCCGTTCTCCTCATAAGTAAGAAGAAATTTATTGCCTGAGATTTATCAGGATAGCCTTTCCACTTACTTGCAAAGCCAGGCATGGAAATATTATCTCCATCTGTGAATACATTTTCTTTTACCTCATCGCAGATTTTTTCTGCTGCTTCGAGTCGAATATAGTCATCCGATTTTTCCATAAATTATGCATTGAGATTGCTTAATAATTACGAATAACTCCAACTAATTTTCCTCGCACAGAACCCTTCTTTACAACTGTTGGCTGGAAATCATCATTCTCAGGCATTAAAAGTAGTGATGATGGTTGATGAAAAATGCGTTTAAGTGTTGCAGCTTCAAAAGGAGGTTCTCCTATAGCCACTACGGCTATGTCGCCATCACTCACATCATCCTGTTTGCGGAGCAGAACAATATCTCCATCCACAATTCCAACATTTTTCATGCTCATACCACGAACTGTCAGCGCATAAAAATTCCCTCCATCTTTTAGCATCGACCTTGGTGCCTCAATGTATTCATCGCATTCTTCAAAAATCGTGATCGGCTCTCCACCCGCGACTAGACCAAGTAAGGGAACTGTTTGGGTTTCAGTTCCTACAAGTTGCACCCCCCTGCTACGATTACTTTTTACGAGATATCCAAGTGTCTCCAGATGTTTCACATGGTAGTGAATGACACTCGGACTTAGATCGAGTATTTTCCCAGCTTCGGGATAGCTCGGCGCTCGCCCATGTTCTGAAATTTGCGAACGATAAAATTCGAGGATGCGCTGTTGAGATGACGTGAGGTTCTTGAGCATAAAATCGAATGAAATCGAAAGGTGTTGACAGTGTACCTGAGGAAGACTAGCGTGGCAATGACTGCCCTGTAACGTATGGCAAACGACGATATATTCAAAATCAGAGGCCAACAGCCCCCACCAATGCCACAAGGCCGATTGGCAGGGATAAGGGATGCGCGGCAATCTCAGCCTACCGTTCACTTCCGGTTGCAGCTCATCGCTGGACGGATGATGGAGTCCGCATTCGAGAAATTCATCGCCAGCCAGATCGGCATTGCTCAAGGAGTACGAGAGCAGGCTGGCAAAAGCCAGAATCATCTGCGAGAGTTCCTTGTGACAGAGATAGATCGTGATTCCACCTTCCCTCAGGTACTGCAGAAGGCGGACACTGATTTTCTTGGAGGATCGTTCGCACGTCATACGAAAGCCTGGCCACTGAACGACATCGACGTCTTTGTTCCGCTCGACGGTTTGGGTCTCAATTATCTTTGGTATGGCGTGCCGCAGCCCTATACAGTCGTTACGGATGATGCTTTACAGACGAATCCGCTTATCTTAAGCCCGGAACGATGGATGGACGGTACTCTTATTTCCTCGACGAAACTGATCCAAGGCTTCGAGAAAGTGCTTCGGAGGAAGTACCCGAATACGCTGGTGAAGGATGCGCAGCAAGCAGTAAACATTCAGATGTCTTTGGGGGAGACAGAGGAAGAAAAGGGACTTGGTTTTGATGTCGTTCCATGTTTTCGGCTTCGCCCACACGATCCACAGGAGGACTTCTTCTATCTCATGCCGGACGGCAAGAACGGTTGGATCCACACCAACCCCCGTTTCGACACGCAGCTGAATGAGGAGTTGAACCGAGCCAGTAACGGACTCTTCCGGAAAGCCGTAAAGCTCGTGAAGTACTGGAATAAGGAGCGCTTCGGCGGTCTGCTCAACTCCTACTACGTTGAGCTTGCGATTATGAGAGCCTTCCGCCTACGAAGCGATCTCTCCACCCTCGGCAGCACATCCCGTGCCACTGCTCTCGCCTTCGATGCTTTGCAGGCCGCCGTCTTCAATGGCGATCAGCAATCGCTCTTTGTGAAAGGCGCACCACCTGTGAAGTGCGGCGAAGTACCGCCGGGGGATCTCCTCCGCCTCATGGTCACGCGTAATACGGCTGAGAAGGCGGTGGAACTGGAGCGAAATGGAAGCATCGACGAGGCGGCAAAGCATTGGCGTATTGTGTTCGGAGATCTGTTCACCACAGACGCATGACAGAAAAGAAATTTGATCTGATTCAGGCAATGCAGGTGAAGTTCTCCAAGAGCAAGCGCCTACTTTACCTTCTGTCGGTTCCGTTCGGAATCGTGGTATACGCACTTGGCATTCTGAGCATTTTTACGATCCCCCGTGGCCTTCTTATCGCGGTAGCGATCTTCGCACTTTTGTTTCAGATCGCAGCCTTCGTCACCCGTCAGTTTTCACAGAAATGCATGAATGACGCAGAAGCAATCCGCCGTATGGCTATGATCCAAGGTGGTCTTGGTAAGACGTTTACGCATATTGAACTTGCGGCAGCAGGCGTATGCATCGGCAAGAATAGGGAGCCCTCTTTTCTCTCCCCGTACTATGATTCTCAAGAAAAATACGGATGGCGCCGCCTCGTCGACATTACGGCAGAGTGCGCCCACTTTACCTATAACGTCACGAATATCGTTTCAACGGTACTCGGCACGATCGTTCTGATACTCGTCGTTGTCGCTTTGGCAATTCTTCTCTTTGCAAGCCAAGCAGTTGAGACACTCGCCACCAGAGAAACCGTGGCAAAAATCATCACGCTGACTATCACTTCGTGGGCTGTCGGCGATCTTGCGGCAATGTGGCTGCAGTTCCGTTCGGTATCACAGGAGGCAAAGCAGATCCTATCGGAATGTAATGGTGCACTGAAGGCAGGTGACGTTCCGGAACACCAAGGCATGGCACTTTTCACCGCTTACAATTGTGCAGTAGGACAGGTGCCACCACTTCCATCGTGGGCATATAAACTTGCACAACCAGCGCTCAACAAATCGTGGCGAGACAGTAGAGAAATGACCTCTTGAGGCAAGCGGGTCTATCCACCACAAATTTCCCTCTTGCTAGAGCAGGAGGGTCTATTAACACCTGTACCTGTTGGCTGGGGAGGAGGGATTCGAACCCCCGAATGACGGGTTCAGAGCCCGTTGCCTTACCGCTTGGCGACTCCCCAACAGTGGCTCGCGCAAGTGTACTCAAGTGCGCTTCTTTTGACCAGTCCATGCAATTTCAATTCAGGCGTGTGGGCTGAAAGTGGAAAAACCAACGCTCATTGAGAGTCGTCTGCCGAACTAGATGTGGCAATTCCCAAGCCCGCGCTTCTCTAGGTATTTTTGGTGATACGCCTCAGCAGAATAGAACGTCGTTGCCTTCGTAATCTCCGTCACGACGGGATGTTTCCAGGTACCGGAAGCATCCTCTTTCTCCTTGGCATCCTTCGCGATCTTCTCTTGCTCGGGCGTCGTGAAGAAAATTGCCGAGCGATACTGTGAACCAAAATCCGGGCCTTGCTGATTTTTTGTCGTCGGATTGTGATTGGCGAAAAAAACCTTGAGAAGTTCTGCGTAGGAAATCTGCGCGGGATCAAAGACAATCTTCAGTGCCTCGGCATGTCCCGTTTGATCCGTACATACAGTTTCATAAATCGGATTCTCCGTGTGGCCTCCGGTGTAGCCGACTTCTGTAGAAATGACGCCGGGTAGTACACGAAACGTTTCCTCCACTCCCCAAAAACATCCTGCGGCAACGATGGCAGTCTCGGTGTTCTGTGCGGTATCGGTCATATGCCACATTATACATCCAAAGCGGTATTTTCGCTCTACAATGCGACATAGCTATGACGCTCACAGCTCGTAAGGGACTCATCGGCATTCTGATCTTCACTGCATGCATCTATGCACTTTCCCTGAGGAATGGATTTGTGAATCTTGATGATCCGATGCTCGTGACGGAGAACGCGCACGTACAACATGCATCACTTGAAAATGTTGGTTACGTCTTTTCGCATTTTGATCCTGAGCTCTATATCCCGATCACCTTTCTCACATACCAACTGGAAACGTGGACACTTGGACCAGCAGCGTGGCATTTCCATTTCTTCTCACTCGCACTCCATCTCGTCGGCGTCTGGTTAGTGTATGAAATTATCCGGAGATTTTCACGCAGCAACAACATTGGACTCATGACTGCACTTCTCTTTGCTGTGCACCCCATCAATGCAGAAGCAGTGCTCTGGGTCAGTGCGCGAAAAGACATTCTGTCGGCAGTCCTCTTCCTCGCCTCGCTTCTGTGCCTACTTCTTTATAAGGAGAACAAGAGACAGCTGTGGTACTACCTCAGCCTTGGACTTTTTGGCTTAGCTCTAGGCAGCAAGATCACAGCCGTCACACTTCCTCTCATCGTCATCCTGCTAGCAGGAAAACCGACACATCTGAGGCAGTGGCTGAAGCATATCGGTCCGCTTCTTCTTCTTGCACTCATCTTCGGTATTGTCGCCGTCGCCGGAAAAGGCGCGGTGAATGCACAATTCAGCATCATTGATTTCACGCTGATGTCAGTGCGTTCGATATTTTTCTATCTCACACTCATCATCGCACCAGCCGGACAGTCAGCTATCCACTCTATGCAACCGCATGAGGTTTTTAGTCCGATTCTTCCAATTGCCACTGGAGTCGTGATACTTGCATCGTGGACTGTATATCGGTTTCGCACACGCTTTCCATTCGCGCTTGCAGGTTGGATATTTTTTCTCATCACTCTCGCTCCGAGTTTTTTGCATTACACGCGTGGCAATGAAGACTTCATGCTTGGCTCAGAGAGATACATGTATCTGCCGTCCATCGGCCTATTTTTCGTCATCGCATCTCTCGGTACAGAACTATGGCAGCAAAGATGGGTGACACGACCGACAAGGCTTGTCCTAGCGATCGGAACGACTCTCATCGTCCTCGTCGTATCGTATCTGACGGTGCTTCGGACATTCGTCTTCCATAACCCGGTCATCTTCAGTATCGACATCCTTCAAAAGAATCCACACGACGGACGGACGTGGTACAACCTCGGCATCGCACTCGAGACAGAATCAAAACCGATGGAGGCGGAAGAAGCGTATCTTGCCGCACTGACGTTCAAACCAAATCTTGCCGACGCTGCTATCAACCTTGGAATTCTCTATACGAAAGAGGGCCGCTCTGATGAAGCAATGAAGATGTTTAAACAGGCAATTATTGTTCGTCCGGATTATTTCAAAGGACATTTTAATCTCGCAGTTGCGTTTCAGAACGCTGGAAAATTTTCTGAAGCAGAGGCTTCCTATAGAAAAACACTCGCACTTTTTTCTGATTTTCCTGCCGCACGAAGAAACTTAGCGACAGTGCTTGGCTCGCAAAAAAAGTTTTCCGAAGCGATGGAAGAGTACGAAAAACTCGCTGAGATCGATCCTGGCTTCAGGGCTGAATTTGAGCAACTGAAAGCCAAAATTCGATAGTATCGATTTCTTTATTTATTACGAAAAACGCCCCGTGCGGGGCGCATTTCGAAAGAGAAAATCTTTTTAATTTATTTCCTTTTCTTAGCCTTGGACTTTGTCTTCTTGGTCTTGGTCTTCGACTTTTTTGCGGCTTTCTTAGCCATAGTAGATTGGGGAAAAGTAAGTGTAATTATTATTGTAGAGCTGTCTGAAAGTTTGCCAACAATTTGTTAATGCACTTTATGACATCTGGTACGCATTCACATTCGCACATTTTTAAATATTTTTACATTTCTGTAAAAAATATTCGCACAATGTATAAAACGCTATACTGTTTTCATGCACAATTCACACGACGCAACCGAACAAACTGCGCTCACTCCAAAACGCATCGAAGCGTTACATGATGGAGTGTTCGCCATCGTTATGACGCTACTGATCCTTGAATTGAAAATTCCCGACGCACATGATTCTGAGCATCTGCATGCGGAATTATTGGCACTACTTCCTGTTGTCATCTCGTACGTCGTTACGTTTGTGAACCTCGGTATCTACTGGGTCGGTCAACAAATTCAGTTTCATTTCATTGACCGATCAGACCGTGCATTCTCATGGATCCACGTATTGTTCCTCATGCTTGTCTCTGTTCTTCCGTTTTCGAGCGCACTGCTTGGACACTATCCGTCAGATCAGATCGTCTCCATCTTGTACGGACTGAATTTAATTGCGATCGGACTCGTGTCGTACGGAAGTTGGCGTTACGCAACGCATCATCATCGACTTACGGTGCACACCATCGATGAAGCATTTGTGAAAAAAGTGAACAGAAGAATTCTTGCTGCGCCAGTTGCGGCACTCATCGCAATTCTTCTTTCATTCGTCAGCATGACGGGCAGCTTGCTCGTGTACCTGCTAATCGTCCCCTACTACATCTTCCCAGGTCGTGTAGATCGTTTTTGGCGTCAGGAAGCCGTTCCTCACACGCATTAACATCACTCACCCCACTCTCGTAGAGGAAGCACAAGGAATGTGGTGAGAAGTCCTGAAGTCCTGCCATCACGATGGAACCAGTCCACAGATGAACGCTCCACCAAATTCCGTCTGTGACAGAGAGCGTCAAAAAATACGCAGTAAAAAATGTTGCTGGGATGATGAAGCCGAATGCTCGCAC
>JAKFXO010000029.1 GCA_021731345.1 Candidatus Peribacterales bacterium
GAATTGTCTCTTTCAGTTCCGCAATGGCAGGACGAACAAGTGCCATTTTTTCTCGGAGCCACCGAGTCGTAATATTCTCGGTCTGTGCGTACACGGCAACGATGCGCCCAGCATGAAGCTGGACCGAACGAGAACCGTCTTCAAACTGCGGACTCTGGATTTTCAGTTTGTATCCGTCCTCCTGCACTTTGCCAGTGAGTGTCACTGGTTGCCCTTCTTTGAGCATGCGCATGATGTGCGGCTGGTTAAACCACACCACTTCCGCAGTCGCCCCTGTTTCATCTTCAAATTGCGCTTGTACGAGAACTTTTCTGGATCGTGTGCGGATGAGCTTCAGTTTTCGAATCGTACCTCGTAGTGTGGATTTCTGATCAAGTGGAGCATCCACAAGATTTGTAACCTGCGACAAATCCTCATGCGTCCGCGGAAGATAGGAAAGAAGATCATCAACGGTCTTGAGCCCCATCGCATCAAGCGCATCAATAAACGACTGAGTTGTTTTGAGAAGAGCAGGTGTTAGAGGGTCCCGAAGCTTCATGAGGGGGCAATTGTACACCCGACCGCACGTACTCGCAGTGTGGCGAATGGTCGCTTTTCATAGCCAAAACTGGTATAATGTCCGATATGGCAGACTTCGCTACTGCAATGGCAAATCCTACGGACTTGAGTGAAGCAGCTCAGGTAAAAGCTGGTGCACCGCTCACGGGAGACATGGGTGATGAACACAAGCGCTTTGCCGTGACGATTTCGACGCTGCTTGAAAACGGTTCCATCGATGTCGCAAAACCAGAGACATTCCTCAATCAGTCCGTCTATGACGCGCTGGATCAGGAATGGAAAGGAAAGACTGATATGGCGATCATGAATATTTCTACTCTCCTCAGTCACATCTTTGCCTTCTACAAGTCCAAGCAAACACCGGATGCGTGTCCGCAGCTCGCGACGATGATCGAGCAGCTCTGGGAGATGAAACAGCGCATTGAATCCAAAGCCGACGTTTTCAAATTCTGATCCACTCTCCCATGCCAAAAGCACCCGCTGAAAACCGTGAAGCACCGAAGGATATTGATCCTCGTATCAGTAAAGCTGCCAAAGCCTCACCTGAACAATCTGTCGAAACATTGAAGACGATACTTGAGACAAAAAATTACCGCATGAATGCGTACGCCTCTCCGGACGACGCTCGTTCACGCGAGCAGTTTGACGTCGAAAAAGCCATTATCAATCTTCGTCTCAATCTCATTGCGTCGATGGCGGCGTAACCCAGTGAACGCGCGGATCGCGTTTCCACCAGGTCATGTGTCTTTTGGCATATGCTCGCGTTCCTGAGTCGATGACGGCTGCAAGCTTGGTCGTATCGATAGCGTCACTCTCCAGAGCTTCGAAGATCTCACGATAGCCGACACTTTTCATCGCAGGATCGGTCACGCCTATCCCCTGCTCCCGAAGTTTTTGCACTTCGTCGATCCAACCTCGCTCAAACATAAGTTTGGTACGCGCCGAAATTTTTGCAGCGAGAATGTCTTTCTCGACCTCCATACCGAACATCAGAAGATCGTACGCACCCGGTGTTGTTTTTTTCTGCGATGACTTTGTTTTGCCGGTGCCTTCGTAAATCTCCATTGCCCGCACGACATACACTTTGTTCTGCATAGGAAAAGATGCAGCGGTCTCTGGATCAATCTCCATGAGTCTCGCAAACAGCGTCTTTCCTCCATCGGCGTCATATTCTTTCCCAAGTCTTTCACGGATCGCTGGATCGACTGGCGGAAGCGGCTCCAAACCATCAACAAGTGCAGCCGTATAGAGCATGGATCCGCCAACAAGCAGTGGAATTCCTCCGCGCGAGTGAATGTCAGCGATAACACGCTCAGCTTCCTGTTTGTACCACGCGATCGTGCAGTCTTCGTTTGGATTTAACACATCGATGAGATGATGTGGGACGCCCTGCATCTCTGCTTGTAAAATCTTTGCTGTGCCGATGTCAAAACCGCGGTAGAACTGCCGGGAGTCTGCATTCACGACTTCAGCGGTTTTGCCGAGTTTCCGAAGCTCTTTCGCAAGTCCGATGGAAAAAGCGGTCTTGCCGCTGGCCGTAGGACCAATGACGACGATAAGGGGTTTTGAATGCTTAGAAGCCAAAAAAGCTTCCATAAGCTGCCGATATTTAGGGGTTAAATCTGACATGACAAGTATCCTTATCGTAGCACTACTTCGACATATTTGCGCCTGCTTGAGGAGTGCCCAAACCGCATCCTCTTGCGCTATAATAGACACGAACACAGACACTGAATATCATTTCTTATCAGCCGTTTCTCCCACGTTTATGCACCCGATGATCCAATCTGTCGCGCAGGGCATCTCCCGCGGACACATCACGCCGAGGAACACGCTCATCCCTACCGTTATCGAAAAGACGCAGTTCGGTGAACGCGTCTACGACATCTACTCTCGCTTACTCGAGGAACGCATCGTTTTCCTCGGCACGCAGATCAATGACGACATCGCAAACTCGGTGATCGCGCAGCTCCTCTTCCTTGAGAAGCAGGACGCAAAGAAAGATGTCATCTTCTATGTAAATAGCCCAGGCGGACAGGTCACGTCCACCATGGCCATGTACGACACGATGGAGCTCATTGCTCCGGATGTCTCGACCGTGTGTCTTGGCATGGCTGCCTCTGGCGGAGCCATCATTCTCATGTCAGGAGCCAAGGGTAAGCGTTTCGCTCTCCCTCACTCTGAGATCATGATCCACCAGCCTCTCGGCGGAACCGAAGGTCAGGCAACGGACATCGCTATCCACGCTGAGCACATCATCAAGACGAAGGACTTGCTCAACGATCTCATCGCTAAGCACTCCGGTCAAAAAGTCGCAAAAGTGAAGATCGACACCGAGCGTGACAAGTTCCTCTCGGCTCAGGACGCGCTTGAGTACGGACTCATCGACGGCATCATCAGCAACAAGAACAAAGTGAAGGCTGCATAATTCGTCTGTAACAAAAAGAGAGCGGACTGTCCGCTCTCTTTTTTTATGTCTTGAGGATTATTCCTCCGTTTCTTCGGGAGGAGACGTATCAGGCAGAGTATTCAGAGCCAGATAGAACGCCATCATCCATACGATCGTAGGGTATGACGCGCTCATCATGTCCGGAAGAGGAATACCGGTAATGATGTTCTTCAGGATGAGGCCCATCGGTACGGATCCGAGTGCGACTCCACCTGTGAGAGCGGCAACATACGAATAGCGACCGATAGCGAGCATTCCTCCTCCAAAGAGCAGGAGTGCTGGCAAGATGAACGCCCACACATAGCCGAAGCTGGAAGCCCAGCCAAGCCCATCCGTCACGTTCGCGACGAAGGGGGCAAAGTCACGGTATGCAGATGCGCCGATCATGACCATCGAGACCCCGAGCGGCACACGCAGCACAAGGTTCGATGTTTCGGAGGCGGACTTCCAGTTGATAGGCATGAGGAATGCGGAAAGAAACTATTTCGTGGTAGGAACTGAGCAGCTAGAACCGCAGCAGGACATCTTCTTTACAACCCAGTACAGGATGAGAAGAACAGATGCATTCTGGATTGCAGGCATAAACGAACCTCCTGCAGCACCGTCACCGACGAGAACAGCAAGGGAAGCCCAACCGATGATGCCGGAGAGCGAAGCGAGGATGCAGGTTTTGCTGATGCAACCAAGCTGCTTCACAGCAAAGAGTGCTCCACCGATGATCATGAGAGCTGGAACGATGTACGCAAGAATGCCTGCAACCATTGCAAGAGCCGGAACAGACGCGAGAGCGCCGCTCGACATATCGCTAAAACCACCGACGTCTTTGTAATGATTGACGCCGAAAGCGACCATAATAAGACCGAAAGCAACACGTGGGAACCACGGTGCGTATGCACAAGGACAGTACTTACCGCCTGGGCAAGAGGAGCAACAACTCATGGGGGAAGAGGAAGAAGGTAAAGAGATGAACGGATTATCCCAGACGAAAAAGTGAATGGAATGGAAAAGTGAGGAGCTGCAAGCGGAACCGGAGATTCCGTCCTGAGCCGAACTGATGCATGATGGGAGCATGTTCACGCTTGAAAAAACGACAAAGTTCGGCCGCAAAGGTGAAATCCAGACGGCGCACGGAGCAGTGCCAACCCCTGTCTTCATGCCGGTGGCAACTGCCGGAGCCATGAAGGGCATCACGTTTGATGACCTGCATACGCTTGGGGCGGATATCATGCTCAGTAATACATATCATTTGCACCTTGCACCGGGTGAAAAAATTGTGAAAGAAGCTGGCGGTCTGCATTCGTTCACGAGTTGGGACAAACCTATTCTCACCGACTCCGGCGGATTTCAGGTATTTTCACTCGAAAAAATCAGGAAGATTTCAGATGATGGCGTAGAGTTTCGTGATCACCGAAACGGTGACCTGCATTTCATCGGACCCAAAGAAGCGATGCAAATTCAGCACGCACTAGGGGCTGACATCATTATGTGTTTTGACGAATGCCCGCCATCGACAGCACCCCGCACAGCGCAGATGAAAGCCGTAGAACGGACACTTCTGTGGGCAAAGATGTGTAAAGAAGAACACCTCAAACTCTGTAAGAAGAGCAAACATCCGCCGCTTCTTTTCGGCATCGTGCAGGGCGGACTCGAAAAAGACCTGCGTCAAAAATGTGCAAAGGCACTCATTGAGATCGGATTCGACGGATACGCCGTCGGAGGACTGGCAGTCGGCGAAACCGAGAAAGAAATGTACGACGTTTTGGAGTACGTCTGTCCCCTGCTGCCCCCGGATAAACCTCGCTACCTCATGGGTGTTGGTGAACGACATCAGCTGAAAGAGGCAATCGCGAAAGGCATCGATATGTTCGACTGCGTATCACCAATGCGTGAGGCGCGGCACGGAAACGTGTGGCTCAGTGACGGCACGAAGCTTCGTATCCGCAGGGCTGAGAACGCAACGGATCACACCCCGATAGATCCTAATTCACCCGCATCCACAAGCCGCAAACACACGAAGGCATATCTCCGGCATCTCATGCAGATCGGCGAGAGGTACGGCGAAACGATCGCATGCATTCAGAACATGGCGATGATTTTGGACTCCGTGAAAAAGATCCGAACGTCGATCGACGAGGCAAAAGCGGTCTAAATTATTTACCTACACCTGTGATCTCAATCTCCGTGAAGTGCTGACGGTGACCGCGGATGATCTTGTTGTAACGCTTACGGCGCTTAAATTTGCGAACGACGATCTTGTCGTCCTTACCCTGAGCAAGAATCTTAGCAGTGACAGAAACACCAGCAACGTATGGCTTACCGACCATGGCGCTCGTTCCATCCTCCGACAAAAGGAGAACTTTATCGAACTTCACAGTGTCGCCTTCCTTGCCTTCAAGGGCTTGTACACGCAACTTCATGCCCACTTCGGCCTTCTCCTGAAACCCGGCGATGTCGACGATTGCAAACATAGAGCTCGGGGAGTTTACCGTGGAGGCATATCGAATGCAATACCGTATTTGGCTTCCATCCTCTATCATGCAGATAGTAGGGAGGCCAAGCTTTCGCTGGGTCGAGTATCCGCCAAGCGGCACGAGCAGAAATAAGGTAAACTCGCCCACGAATTTCGTTCACATCATCATTCTCAGGGCGCCTAGCTCAGCTGGGTCGAGTATCCGCGTAGCGGTACGAGCAATAAAGAAGGTACGCTCGCCCCTGACCTTTCATTACCATCATCGTTCTCAGGGCGCCTAGCTCAGCTGGTTAGAGCATCTCGTTTACACCGAGAGGGTCGCGGGTTCGAATCCCCCGGCGCCCACCATTCATTGCCACGAAGACATCCTTCCCCTACCATCTCGCCGTTATGATGAATATTCTCAACGTCATCGAAGCCGTTCTCGGAGCACTCCTAGCGCTCCTTATCCTCCTGCAGCACCGTGCTTCAGGACTCTCCGCCACGTTTGGCGGCGGAGGCACTGCGTACGTTCAGCGTCGCGGAGCAGAGAAGGTTCTCTTCAAACTCACAATCTGGATCTCGGTTGCCTTCTTCGGCATCGCGATCGCCATGATGTACATCGGTTAACAAGGAGAACGGTCTCCCCTTTTCCGCTATAGTGCTTCGCGTGCCACCAGGTCGGCATCGAGTGATTTCATCCGTACAAATCTGTGAAATCGATCATCAAACTGATTTCGGCCATGTCACGCCTAGAGCGCATCGTTCTGGGAGTGTTAGTCGTGGTACTGAGCATGAGCCTCCTGATGTTGCTGCGTATTTTTTACATCGAGAACACAAGCGATGTTCCGGTAACCGGAGGTACCTATATAGAAGGAGCGGTCGGCGAAGTGCTTCCACTAAATCCTTGGTTTGTGACCGGTAATGACGTGAACCGCGACATCGTGTCACTCGTGTTCTCAGGGCTCATGAAGTACGACCCACGCACGAGCACCGTGGTCGATGATCTGGCGACTGTGAAGATTAGTGATGACCACCGCATTTACACCGCAACGCTACGCCCAGACCTCGTATGGCACGACAGCACGAAAGAGAATCCACATCCTGTCACGTCAGACGACGTCGTCTTCACGTTCAAAACAATTCAAGAACAAGGCTTCCCAAATCCTATTCTTCAGCAAAATTTCCGCGGTGTTGAAATTGAAAAGATCGATGAAAGAACTGTTCGCTTCCGCCTCAGCAAACCGTACTCGTTCTTTAGTAGTAACCTCACACTCGGACTTCTGCCCGCGTCATCGTTTGCGGGCATTCCGGTCAGCAAGCTGAATCAAACGCTCGACTTCGGCTTCCGTCCGATCGGTGCTGGACCGTACAGTTTCTTGAGTCTCCTGCAGACCGACCTCTCGACGGAAGTAACGCTGAAGCGCTTTCCTCGTCCGGGGATGCCAGCGGACAAGATTGATCGCATCGTCATGCGTGTCTTTGCCGAATACTCAGCGCTCCTCACGGATATCATCAATATGAACGGCGTTCGGTTGGTGCCAAGAAATGAAGAAGGGCTGCCTATCCTGCCACGCAGGTTCATGCCAATCCCCTACACCCTGCCGCAGTACGTCGGTATTTTCTTCAATCTAGATCGCCCAATTCCCGGTGACCGCAATGTACGTCTTGGTCTTCAGTTAGCCGTAAACAAGCAGGAAATCGTCGATGCGCTCCATGAAACGCAGGTGGTCGATACACCGCTTCTTGAGATCAACCTTGGTGACTGGCGCTACAAATTTGATATGACGGCAGCGCAGGGTGCATTCTTCGAATCTGACTGGAACGTACCTGAAAAAGTTCGGCTCCAAAGGCTTCTGGAGCAACGTGAGACAAACGCCGTTGGCCCACTCTCTGGCGTCCAGCGCATCGCACTTCTTGGAAGTGGTGGCATTCTGACACTCACAGGCTCAAGTAAAGACCTGAAGTTCCCCGCCAAGGTGAACGGCTTCTTGGTAGAAACCGGATCAAAACTGCCAAACGGAACTATCCAAACTCTTTCCGGAACATGGATCGTGAAGCTTCCTGCTGGTAACGGTGGCAGCGGTTCGCTGAAAGCTGGCATGAACATTCTAAAGATGACTGACGGTAAAGATGACATTCTAGATTCTGCCTACCTGGAGCGCATGACTGATGCTCGTAAGTTTCAGAGAGCTGTGGTGGAGCAACAGCTTGTGAATCAATTCATTCGATCCAAGCAGCTTCCAGACAATGATCCTCAGCGCATCAGCGTTGCAGACATGTATATCGAAGAAGGCTTCCTGAGGCGTAAAACAGCGGAAGATAAGCCGCACACACGCATCAACGGCGCAGGCAAAGAAATGGCCATCACCATCCTCACATCCTCAAAGCCAGATTCGTATCCGATCGTTGCCGGGATGCTCAAGAAAGAATGGGAAGCCGTCGGCGCCAAAGTAACACTCGATGTCGTAGCAGATAAGAAAGAATTCCAAGACAAGCTGACGAAGCGCCAGTACGACGTTGTGCTCTTTGGTCAGTCTCTCTTTGATAACTTAGATAGCTACCCATACTGGCACTCAAGCCAAATTCAGGAAAAAACTGATCCGACAAAGCTCCGTATCGATGCGTTCAACCTGTCACAGTACGCATCGTTTGAAGCTGATCAGCTGCTGACCCGTATCCGCGAGACTGGCGATAGCGCATCCCGCACAAAAGCACTGAAGGAGCTCAATGACCTCTGGAAAAAGGATACTCCAGCCGTCGTGCTCTACTCCCCTCTTTCTATCTACGCTCACGATGATACGGTTCACGGAATCTCACTCCAGCGTCTCTCACTCCATGCAGATAGGTTCGCGCACATTGACGAATGGTACGTAACGACGCGCAAACAGTTTAAAGAGGGCAAAAGCTGGATTTCCTTCGTTCCCTGGCTGTTTGGGCTGATCGGCAGAATCTAAGGATTTTGCTTGAAACTGCGGGGTGAATTCGCTCTCGAAAATCCCCCTTGTGCGGGATTCTATCTTTCCCTATGATCTTTCGGCTTAAACCAGCTATGGAAGTCCTCCTCCTCACAGATATCAGCGGCGTCGGCAAAAAAAACGACCTCATCGTCGTAAAGGCAGGCTTTGCCCTGAACCACCTCCTTCCAGAAAGGAAGGCTCTCGTCGTCACTCCAAACGTTCGCAAGCGCTACGCAGAGCAGATCAAGCACCGTGCTCTTGAGCGTGATCGTGAGCGCGAGATCCAGATGTCCCTCTCCAAGACTCTCACTGGCAAAGTTATTCACGTGTCAGGAAAGGGTTCCAAGGCTGGCAAGCTTTACGCTTCCGTCTCTGAGGATCAGATTTCTGCAGCACTGAAGGAGGAATACAGCATCGCTATCCCTGCATCTGCCATCGTTATCGCTGATCACATCAAGAAGACTGGTAACCACACGGTCACGATCACGGTTGGAACACAGTCTGTTCCGGTGACCATCGAAGTGAAGGCCGTCACTGAGTAGTCTCTGGCTCTTGCGTCCTAAGATTGTTACTCTTTCTTTGTTATGTCGGAATTTGGCGGATTAGAATCGTTTACACCTGGTGAAGGCGGCAATGCTGCCTCAGAAGGCGTGTCTGAAAGCGCAAAACAACGGTTTGCGCAGGCACAGCAGCAGACAAAGCAACTTGCGAAAGAAGAAAAGAAAGCTCGCAAGCGAGATGACAAGGTCGCCGGCACCATCAAGCAGTTTTTAGCTGATGACCGTTACTCTCATCTTTTTCAGTTGATCTCACGACTCGCGGCCATGGACTGTCCGTCCATTTTCATCCTGTCTCTGCTGTCACTCATTCACCAAGGCTCGCTCGAAACAGTGGAGGACTACATTGCTGAACACAAAATGGTCTTAGAGACGCCAGATATGACTTCACTCGTCATGGCAGGAAAGAGCAAGCTAGCACCTGAGCTTCAGGAGAAAATCTTATTTTGGACAGCTCGGCTTGAGCTTGTCATGAGTACAGACGCAGAAAAGATCCTGAGCCGCCTCATGGTGGACGAAGGCAATATTGATGGCTCTGTGCTGCAGCTTGCGACGTTTGTCTTGGTCGACTTCTTCAGTGACTCAGACTCCCCTATCCCCTACGAAGAGCTTCAGCCGCTCACGATCAAGATCCTTCAAGACATCTTGGAGCCGTACATGGAAATGATGGAAAAGCACTTCGCAGCTCTCAGGGCTGAAAGTGAAAGCGGCGAAGAATAATCCTAGAAAATTTCACTACTCACGCCAAGGGTAGGAACCGAAAACGAAAGGTGGGGGCCTGTGGTCTGCCGACTGAGCGTAGCGAAAGAGCGTGGGATTCGTTTTCGGTGCGCTTTCTTTGCTTACTTTCTTTGTCGGGCAGACAAAGAAAGTGAGAAGCTTATCGCTTCAACACTGCCAAGAAAGCATCCTGACTCAAGGTCACGCGACCCATCTGCTTCATGCGCTTCTTTCCCTTCTTCTGCTTATCCAAAAGCTTGTTCTTACGGGTCACGTCACCTCCGTACAGGTAGCCTGTGACGTCTTTGCGCAGAGCTGAAATATCTTCACGCGCGATGATCTTGCCGCCGATGGCTGCTTGGATGGTGATTTGGAACTGCGCCTTCGGGATGACTTCCTTGAGCTGCTTACAAATCTTCTCACCAACATCACGAGATTCACTACGGTGGATGATGACAGAGAGCGCATCCGCTGGTTCACCGAGGAGCAAGATGTTCATCTTTACGAGATCATCAGCTCTGTAGCCAAGGTGCTCGTAGCTGAGTGACGCGTAACCGGAGGACGATGACTTTAATTTATCAAAGAAATCCAAGACGATACCAGCAAGCGGAACTTCAAAATGCATCAGAGCGCGGTCATCATCGATGTATTCAAGGCTCTGGTATACACCACGCCTATCCTGCACGAGCTGCATCGCAGGGCCTACATCTTGCCTGCGACAGACAATCTCCAGTTTGACCCATGGCTCACGAACTTCATCGATATACGTAGGATCAGGAAGCTCTGCTGGGTTACTAATCAGCGCGATTGTTGGATCATCGATCTTAAGCAAGCTCGCACGCACCACAGATGCCGGACGCGCAGCTTTGAGCTGTACCTCATAGAGCACGCTCGGTGCGGTGATCACGAGGTCGCAGTCATACTCACGTTCGAGGCGCTCCTGAATGATGTCCATGTGCAGAAGTCCAAGGAAGCCACAGCGGAAGCCGTTTCCTAGCGCGGTGTTATGTTCGTAACTGATCTCGACCGCTGCATCATTCATCGAGAGTTTCTCAAGTGAGTCGCGAAGTTTCGGATACTCGTCAGCCTGGGATGGATAGAGTCCGGCAAAAACCATGGGCTGCACTTTTTTGTAACCCGGTAGCTGCTCAGCGGTGATAGAAGATGCAATCGTGTCACCGACGCGAGCTTCAGCAACGTTTTTGAGCCCCGTGACAATGTAGCCGATTTGCCCAGCCACAAGCGACGAATCCGAGATGTACTTGGGTGAAAAATAGCCGACGTCCTGAATTTCAAAATCAACCTTAGAACCAATGAGTCTGACCTTCATCCCTTTCTTGAATTCTCCATCGATAACTCTGACATACGACACCGCGCCACGGTAATCATCCATCACAGCATCGAAGATGAGCGCGCGACTGTCGGTACGTGAAGCGTCGATCGTCGGAGCTGGAATGCGATCAATAACAGCCTGCATAACAGCATCTACACCCGTACCGTCTTTTGCGGAAATCTTCAGAATGTCTTCACGAGCACATCCAAGCATTTTGATGACCTCGTTACTGACGCGCTCCGGATCTGCAGCGGGAAGATCGATTTTATTGAGAACCGGAATAATCTTGAGGTTGTGCTCCATGGCCATGTAGAGCACTGCAAGCGTCTGCGCCTGAATACCC
>JAKFXO010000009.1 GCA_021731345.1 Candidatus Peribacterales bacterium
GTGTGTATCACGGCGGCAAGGTGGCAACGATCTTTCTGGCTCTCGGTATTCCTCTGCTGGATGCGGCTTTTGTCATCATCCGTCGCATCGCACGCGGCCGCTCCCCTCTCCAGGGCGGACGCGATCATCTCCATCATTTACTGCTCGATAAAGGTTGGAGCCCGAAGCACATCATCGGACTCACGGCGATTCTGGGTACCGTGTTCGGCGTCATCGCATTATTTTTAAACACCACCGAAAAAGGTATCGCCTTCATCGTCCTCACCGTCGTCGTGTTACTTCTCACACGGTACGCACTTCGTGCGAAATAATTATTTTTCTGAGATCATCGGAGCGCTCACGGTCGTGAAAGCACCGCGGGTGGAGATGAAAAGCGTCTTCGTTCCTTTGGAGAGAACGTTCACGGTTGCAGTACCGTTGACGAAGTCGAGAGGACCGAGCTCAGACGGACGGATGGCGGCATCACCAAATTCGGCGATGACGTAGAGACGACCACCAAAGGATGGAGAAGACACAGGGTCACCATTTTTGTCGACTGCGCGAATGGTTACTTTTTGCCACGTCTTACTCAACTTTCCGGAGTGCTGAATCGTGAGGTGATCAACATCGGCTGTGTTGTTTGTAGACGGAAGAGGTGTGTCTTCAATAGAAGCAGTCTTGATAACGTCCACGACAGGCTCAGGTTGTACTGACGATGCAGATGACGAAGACGAAGACTCCTGCACTGCAGGTGCTGAAGACGATACGGATGATGCCGTCTCAACGGCGACGATGCTACGACTGGAAGAACTAGCAACCACCGTTGTGACGCCAGCTCTGGCCATACGCTGACGCGCACGCTCAGATGCAAAGAGTTTCAGACGTTCAGATGCTGAGACATTGTCAGCGATGACTGGCTTCGAAGCGACGGAGGATGAGGATGCGCCTTGAGCGATGACTGGGCGGACATACCCCTCATACTTCTGCACAAAGAGCATAGGGCTCAGCGTGTAACGGAAGAGCCTGTCTTGGTACGCGACGCTATCCACTGCCTTCACAAAGGACATACCAGCAGACGCAATTTCCGTACTCGTAAATGGCCAGTACGGGTGGAATGGAGCGTCAGCAATATCGACTTGGAAGTAGAGATGGTAACCAGTCGCACCGAAGACGAGACCTGTGTTACCGACAGTACCAATGTTCTGTCCTTTGTGGACCACCGTACCTTCAGTGACAAGAATTTCGTCCAAGTGAGCGTACGTGGAGTACAGGGTCGTCACACCGTTACCATCTGGAACATTCGGGTGACGAATGAGAATATGATTTCCAAAACCATTCGGCTGCCTTTTCACCATCTCCACGACACCGTTCGCGATGGACACTACTGGCGTACCGCGCGGAGCATCAATATCCACTCCGGCGTGGCTTCCCTGCGTGGTGTTGTAGCCGCCCGCCCACATGGTGGAATACGCCTGCTTTGCGAGTGTGTAGTCAGAACTCGTGATGGATGCTGTGTCGTACGTCGGAAGATCCCGAAGGACATCCTGAGGAATTTGCTTGAAAGTGTGGAGCTCTTTGCTGCCACCGTACTTCGCCCACTGCTGATAGTCAGGAATCTTCGCAATTGGCGGTACGGTACCGACGAAGGCGATCATCGAGTCGTTTTCAGCTCCCAGCACCGTCTTCCAAAATACATACCAACCGTGCTGACCTACCATGTTTCCCATGACGAACGCACAGATGGACAATGACGCCACCATAAACGATAGCTTCTGTTTGGCCAGTTGGAGGACGCGGGGCTTGCGAACCTTGTACACTGTCCGTACGCGGAATCCGATCAGTTGAATGGTCATGGCTCGGGGGTAGTAAGATTGGTGTAAGTTTTAGTTAACTAGTTACTATGATATTATATTTCACAACAATTGTCAATGATTGATTCATGCAAACTACTGGCCGGAAACGAGGAGCAGATGCGGAAAATCGGCATCTCCCTCGCACAGACCATCTATCGCACCCCTGGGACTATTGTCCTTCGTGGGGAGCTGGGGGCGGGCAAAACTACGTTTGTACAGGGCTTTGCCACAGGACTCGGCATCACTGAGGGTGTTACAAGTCCGACCTACGCACTGGAACAACGGTACGGAAATGACACCCTCTCACACATCGATCTCTACCGACTGTCATCCATGCAGGCAGCCGAATTCATGCGCACGCTTGATCCATTTGCTGGCATTCGCGTCATCGAATGGAGCGACCGCACACAAGGCATCGAGGCTGATATCGACATAGAAATTTCAGAAGCGAACAATGGACGACGTGTTCTCGTATCGTTTGCGGATATTATGATTCCGTCAGATGCACAGATTGAGACATGGATGGAAGACGTGATGCTCCCAGAACACATTCAGAGGCACGTCAGAAAAGTAGCTGACGTGTGTGACACAGTTGCAGAGCACATCCTCGCCCAAGGCCGCCCTGTGCGGAAAAAGGCACTTCGAGCGGCTGCCCTCACGCACGATCTTCTACGATTCGTCGATTTCAAATCTCTCACTGGTGACGATGTCTTCACACCATCTGCAAAGCAGACGAAAGTGTGGACGAAGAACAAAGAAACGTACGGCACACCGCACGAAGCTGCAGCTGAAAAATTTTTAGCCGAGCGTAACTTCATAGACGTCGGACGCATTGTCCGCACACACCGAGGACACGGCACAAACTCGATGCCAGAAACTATTGAACAATACATACTCGCCTACTCCGATAAGCGTGCCGTCATCGATAAGCCAGTCACGCTCGATGAGCGCTTCGATGACTTCATTGTCCGCTACGGCAAGGGAAAAGAGAGCGATACGGCAAAAGAGTGGCGCACCGAAATGAAGCGCATTGAGACATTCCTCTTCGAAGAAGGCGCACCGTTTTAGAGTGACGGAATAAGCTCGTGCGAAAGAACCTGCACAAGATCCCACTGATTGGCCTGGAACAAGAAAACAGCAAGTACGAGGAAAGCGATACTGACGACAATCGTACGGATGGACCACTTTTCGAGACGACTAAGTTTACGATCCAGAGCTGGATGCTGTGTGTGCATGTACCCGTGGAAATTGAGCGCAATCGCACACATATTCTCAAGGATACGAATCTTCGGAACCATCGTACCGAATGCACGAAGAACAGTCAGCTCAGAGCGCATCATGCCGCTGAGGGCATTCAGCATATATGTGTGGTTGAGGTAGATCGCAAAGTTGAGCGCGAGGAGAAACAGCGCAATATCACCGATACTTTCCAGAGCTGCGGCCTTGATCGTCTGCTTGAACGAAAAGCCATGAACATCACGATACTTCACGATATCAAGACACACGTGAGCGAGGATCAGAATCGCATAAAAACCCAGATTGAACACAGCTGCACACAAAATAGTGCCCACGAGAAACGCTGCGTGAAATGCAGGGACATCATCATGCTCGTGCGCAAAGCCTCTGATGGAACTGACTATTGCTGTCATGAAGTGAGTGTTTGTTTTTCTTGTATATTATAGCACTTTTACTAATATTTATCAACTATTGAGCACCGCCTTGGTCTTTGCGATGCGCTCACGAACATCTGCTTCAAATCCCCTATCCGATGGCTCGTAGAAACCACGATCGCCTGTATAACCAATCGGAAAATAGTCCTCGGCCACGACTGCACCCTTCGAATTGTGCGGGTATTGATACCCGACCCCGTGACCATGCTCCTGTCTCATGGCCTTCACGGGAGCATTACGAAACTGAAGTGGAACTTCGAGTGATGATGACGCAACGGCAGCCTTTGCTTTTTCTTTCGCGACAGTCACCGCATTGCTCTTCGGTGCCTGCGCAAGATACGTACACGCATGCGCTAAGAAATATTCACCTTCTGGCATGCCAACCATTTCAAAGGCCTGCCACGCAGAGACAACCATCTGCAGAGCACGTGGATCAGCGTTACCGATGTCTTCTGAAGCGAAAATGCACATGCGACGAAACAGAAACCGTGGCTCCTCACCGGATGCGATCATTTTGTACATCCACAGAAGTGCAGCATCCACGTCTGAGCCACGCATGGACTTAATGAACACCGAGATCGTGTCGTAGTGATCTTCACCTTTTTTGTCGTACCTCATACTGCGCTGACGAAGAAGCTTATCAGCGTCTTCACGGCTTATCTTCGCGCCAATCATGAGTACGGCCATTTCGAGTAAGTTCAGTGCGATGCGTGCATCTCCGTTGCCGTTCTCAGCAATTTTTTTCACAGCTTCCGGATGCATCGAAATCTTTCCATCGTAGCCTTCCGGACTCTTGATAGCGCGAAGCAAAATTTTCTCGAGATCTTCCACACTGTGCGGTTTCAGCAGATACACCTGCGAACGTGAGATGAGAGCGCTATTGACCGAGAAATACGGATTCTCCGTGGTCGCACCGATAAGAATAACATTGCCATTCTCAACCGAAGGCAGCAGTGCATCTTGCTGTGATTTATTGAACCGATGAATTTCATCAATGAACAAAAGTGTTCGCTGACCAAGCGAGGTCTTCAGTTGCTCGGCCTGAGCGCACACTTCTTTAATGTCTTTCACTCCCGACGTTACTGCGTTGAGCTGTGTGAACTGCGCTTTCGTCGCTTCGGCGATGATGCGTGCAAGTGTCGTCTTACCGGTCCCAGGGGGTCCTGCGAAAATGACGGATGTGAGAAGATCATGCTCAATGGCCTTACGAAGCGGCGTCCCCTCCCCCACCACATCGATCTGCCCTGCGTAGTCCGCAAGTGTCGTTGGTCGTAGCCGATATGCGAGTGGGGCGTTCTTATCCATGAGGGATCAAGAATACACCCTGCACCGATTAGCCCAAACGGAACAGGTGGATGCAGATCATGAATATCTCGCTGAGAACGATCTGCTACAATGCGCGCATGAATATCCACCCACTCGTCGTCCATTTCCCAATTGCACTTCTGACGCTCTATAGCGTTCTCGAAGTCACTCGTCGTTGGACGAAGCAGAATTACTGGAAACCGATGCGCGCTGTTCTTGTATGTGTTGGTACATTCGGTGCTTTCATGTCACTGCAAACCGGTGAGATCGCGGAGCATGCCTACGGAAGCGGCATGAACAATGTTCTGGAGACGCACTCGACGATGGCAAACGTCACAACATACGTCTATGCATTCATGGCCGCGATGTATGTGCTCGATGTACTAGAAGCACGTGGATACCTAAAGTCGGTAGCTTGGCTCACTTCGATCAAAAATACTGTCCTTCGCTCCCCGCTCGCAGACGTGTTTGCGATCATCGGTTTTGTCGCTCTGGGACTCGTCGGTGCACTTGGCGGAATACTGGTCTACGGTCCTGAAGCCGACTTCGTAACAAGCCTCGTCTACAAAGCTTTTTTCTAGGCTGACGAACACCGCAATTTATCCCAAACGGAACGGACTAAAGTTCGTCTCACGATCGTAAAAGTCCTCGTTCTCGGCTTTTTTAAGGAAATCTACAGCAACGTAGGTTGCAGGCGTAAAGAGAATTTCGATCGCTACTTTGAAGATGTAATTGGCGACGATGAGACTGAGTGCGATTTCCCATGGGAACACACCGAGTGCGCAGGCAATGACCGTAAAGACCACTGTGTCCAAGCCTTGGCCTACAAGCGTAGAACCGATGGTGCGCATCCAGAGGCGCTTTCCGGCCATCTTCACCTTCATCTTGGCTAATAGGTACGAGTTACTAAATTCACCAATGAAATATGCAAACAAACTGGCAACAATGATCCCTCCACTCGCGACTCCACCAAGGATCGCTGCGTATGCGTCATCTCCTGCGTACTTCAACCACTCCGCTTCACCCGGCATTTTTCCGATGAGAAACAGACATGCGCTCATGAGCAGTGCTGCCGCAAAACCTGTCCAGATAACGCGACGACTTTTTGCGTAGCCGTAGACCTCCGTGAGAATGTCACTAAAGATATAACTCAGAGGAAACAGAAGCGTTCCAGCATCAAAGCTCAGACGCAGCCAACCGATCGAAAAACCCCAGTCTACAATCTTCGCAGATGATGCGACGTTACTGATAAGAAGGACTGCGACGAATGCAGCCATGACAAAGTCAAAATATTTATGAGGGCGCATAAAAGAAAAAATGGTCGGGACGGCGGGGCTCGAACTCGCGGCCTCCTGGTCCCAAACCAGGCGCTCTACCAACTGAGCTACGTCCCGAACGGAGGCATGGTACACATACATAAGCCGGATGGGTAGAGCACCTACATATCCGTAGCTAGAGAGGGAGAATAGGCAGAAATAGAGCAGGCTAGTAGAATCTGAACCATTCTCCCCTCCCCTTTTCTATGGCTCACCTCCAAGCACTCGGTGCTTTCGTCACATCCAACGTTCTCGCACTCCTGCTCTGCGTCTTTGTGTACATGGCAATTGGAGCACTGTGGTACGGGTTTCTGTTCATGAAAGCGTGGTCACGACTCAGTGGTGCCGACACACTCACAGACGAGCAAAAGAAAAAGACGATGATCTATGGGATGACAGCAAGCATCATCACCGGATTTGTCATCTCAGTGGTACTCGGCCGCAGTATGCAGCTGCTTGATATGTCGAGCCCTGCGTACCCGCTCGTCATCGCAACTATCTTCTGGCTTCCATTCACCGCGCTTCCTATGGCGCAGTGCACAGCTCACGCACATAAGCCTCTGAAGCTTCTCTTCATCGATGCCGGATACATGCTGGTGTCTCTCTGGGCCATGTCGCTCGTCCTCTATGCAACTGTCCTGTGATGAACACAGGAAAGATTTTCATTGCGCGCACTATCTCAGCAGCTCTTCTGTCGCTGCTGCCTAGTGTCGTCATGGCACAAACGTTGACGATTACACCCGAAGTCATCACGTCTTCGAGCTCGGTAGAAAAAGCACTGCAGGAAAACAAAGGCCGCGCCAAAACGAGTGTAGAAGGCAAAGGCGGCACACTGAGGCTGACGTACCAAGCGTCTGAACCCATCACGATCTTTATGGTTCCGATGACTGAGAATGGACGGTACAACCAATCAGATTTCATTGTGATGACTCTTCCTACGACGGAAAAAGCAGTCGCAGACATTGACCTCACCATATCTCCAGGATGGTCGCCGACGACGAAAAAATGGCTTCTGCATGCCCTTACCAAGGACCAAGAAACAGTGGCAGGATTCAGTACCATCGAATTTATTCCGGTATCTCTCACAAAAATTCTGACGACAGTACTTCGCCATGCACTGACTGCAGAATCGTACTCCCCCAGCAGTTATCACGGACTACACGGCTATCGCATCACCTCGCTCGATCTTACGATGATGCTTGGTATCGCACTTCTTGTCATAGGTGCCGTGACACTTTTGACTGCAAAACAATCACGAAGACTACAGACACTTGTCATTGTTATCGTCGCATGTCATGCACTCTACGGACTCAGGTTCGGCATTGATCTGCTGCGGTTTACAGGCGAACATCTGTCCGGTTACGCACGTGGAGGATACGACGAAGCTGGTTCTATCTACCAAGTCTCAGAAGCGCTGACTGAACTCACCGCAAGAAATGAAAAGAAGACGGTCTTCGTCTGTCGCAGTGGAACAGACTACAAAGAAAAGATTCTGCGCTATGTGGCGTATCCCATGACCGTCACATCGGATTCTGCATCTGTACTCACCGCAGACTTTGCAGTCGCGATGGACACCGACACATGGACATATGACCCTATGTCAGAATCTTTGCGCTGCGGCACGCTCACAATCCCCGTACGAAAAATCTCCGACTTCCCTGACGGCTCCATCCTCTTCACGATCCTCCGATGATGCAATCCTTCATTCCATTTCTACAAATCTTCCTCCTGCTCCTGATCGGCGGAACCGCTCTGGCGCTGGTGTTGCTACCCGAAGCGACGCTTGGATTACTCATCAGCCTTGCACTGCCTCTCAGTACATTTTTGAGTGTCATACTCGTTCTTCTGTACACCCTAGCGGGTATACCACTGTCATTTGCCGCGCTTCTTATCGGCCATTTAACCATCACTGCGGCGCTCATTTTCCTGATCTACAAACGTTCAAGCGTGCTCATGGACCTTGAACGTCCGACCGCTTTGCCAAAAATCCAGAAATCACCAATTGAAAAAATCGTTCTCACGGCTGCAGCCGTACTCATCACAACTGTCGGAATCTACAGTTTTTCCCACGCGATTCTTTTGCCTACCGCGCAGTTTGACAGTCTCACGAACTGGACGATGCGTTCTAAGATTTCGTTTACAGATCAGCGCATGGCGTTTGACCCGACTGAAGTACGCGGCATGGCCAAACCTCAGTATCCGTTCCTGCTGCACTCTCTCCAGATTATGGCTAACCAAGGCCAACCAGCGTGGAGCGATACAGCCGCAAACGCTATGACATATCTCCTCAGTCTTTCGTCGTTCGCGGCACTATTTCTCATGATCAGAAAATTGCGTGGTACCGTACAGAGTCTCGTGAGCGTTGCTGCCATCGTGACGATTCCGCTTCTCAGTATGCATCTTGCTCAGGGCTACGCAGACATTCATTTGCTGCAGTATCTTCTGCTCTCTCTCGGATGTCTTGGTATGTGGATGGAAAGTACGCACGCACGCAAAAGTCGTTGGCTTGTACTCTCGGGCGTTTTCGTTGCAGCGTCTGTCTGGACCAAGTCCGAAGGACTCGTGTTCGGGTTAGTGCCGTGGCTTCTCACCCTCACTCTTCTCTGCGGAAGAAATCGCACAGCGTGGAAAGCCGCATGCCCGGCCATCATCGTCGCTCTCATGCTATCTGCAGTGTGGCCGATGTTTGCGTTTCTCAAAGGACTGTCACTCACGCCTCATAGTTCAGATACGCTTCTGCAATTTCATCCAGAAGCACTGATGACAGCACTCATCGGCCTCTTTGGTCGCGGCTCGTTTGGCATCGTCTGGTACGCACTCATCACTCTGGTGCCAGTGCTCATCATCACAGGCAGGAAAAATCACCCAGACGTGAAACGCTCGCTGCTCCCACTCCTCGCATGGGGCAGTGTGATGTTCGCTGAAATTTGCGTGATCTATCTCGCAACACCGAATGTGCGCTTTCTTCTGAACGGTGAATCGTACTATCGGCAAATGATGATGCCCGCCGCGATGCTCATCCTTGCGTGCAGCGTTATTCTTCGCTTCCGAAAAGCGGATTACTGAAGGAAGTCGTACTTGTTTGTACGAGGAGCGGTTCTACGCGCGTAGTCTGCTTGCTGATACTCGTTACCGTTTTTCAACTTATTCATCTCTGCTTTCTTGATCTCGTCTTCTTTACTCCACTTCACCTTGTTCACGCACCAGTTGCCAAACCTCTGCGCAGTGAAGACAAGCTTTCCTTTGCTCATGCACCAGTCGATGCAACGGTCGACTTCAGCAGTCATGCCTTGCACACGTCCGTAGTAACGATGAACAGTGAGATAAAAATGCTGAGGCTCACATTTCTGACACTTCAAACCCACGAGTTCGCACGCGTCTTTAGAGTGCTGCGAGAGTTTCTCGGCGAGCTCGATTTGGGTGCTTGTGAGTTCGATTGGCATGGTACGAAGGCAATAGTAGCAAACAGGGCAATCTGGGCAAGAATCAGTGCATCACCGTTGCAGCGGATGATTTTGCAGTATCCATGCCAAGCATTTTTTCAGCAGCTTTGCGTGCCCGCAGGACAAGATCAACATTGAGCAAGTTGCCGAAACGAAACTCTGGGATACCGCTCTGGCGCGTACCAAAGAGCTCTCCAGGGCCTCGGAGCTTCAGGTCGATCTCCGCGAGCATGAAGCCCGAGTCATTATTTTCCATGGCCTTCAGACGCTCTGACCGAGCTTGCTCCGGGGTTGTGGTGAACAAGTAGCAATAACTCTGATGGTCACTGCGACCAACACGTCCACGGAACTGATGGAGCTGCGAAAGGCCGAAGCGCTCCGCTCCTTCGATGACGATAATCGTACTGTTTGGCACATCGATACCGACTTCGATGACCGACGTTGAGACCAAAATGTCATACTCGCGATCTTTAAACTGTCGCATGATCTCGGTCTTCTCATCACCAGTCATACGGCCGTGAAGCTTGGCAATGCGGCGGTGTGGGAATGATGCGCGAAGGCGCTCTACTTCGGCCTCGACGTTCTTCACGTCGGCGAGCGTGTCTTCTTTGGAGAGTTCGATGAGCGGACAAATGACGAATGTTTGTCTTCCTTCAATAATTTGATTGTCGATGAAGAGTTCGACTGTTCTGCGTCCGGTCGGAGATACGACTTTGGTAATGATGGTTTTGCGCTGACCCGGTTTTTCCATCAAGACAGAGAGATCATGGTCACCGTACGCAGTGAGCGCGAGCGTTCGTGGGATAGGAGTAGCCGTCATCGAGAGGAAGTGCGGACTCCCCTTCTCTTTGAGCTTTGCGCGCTGATTGACGCCAAAACGGTGCTGCTCATCCACAATCGCAAGTTTCAAATCTTTAAACACAACCTTGTCTTCGATGAGTGCATGCGTACCGATGACGAGATCAATGAGCCCCTGCGAAAGCCTGCGACGAATGTCATCGGCTTCAGCCTGTGGCACCGAACCAGTGAGTAGCGCGACAGTTGGCTGCGGCAAGGACTTGAGGTGATCGGCCGCAATCCCCTTCTCTGCATACTTCCCGCTCTGAATGTACGTGTGCATGGTCACAAGCAAACGTGACACAGTCGCAGCATGCTGACGTGCCAGTACTTCCGTCGGTACCATCAATGCACACTGACCTCGCCTAGCCATCACTTCAGCGATGACCGCCACAGCGACCAATGTTTTTCCCGAACCGACATCACCTTCTAGTAGACGTGACATCGGACGATCTTTTTCCATGTCCAAAAGAATTTCGTAGATCGCCGTGCGCTGACCAACGGTCGGTGTGAAATTCAGTGACGCGAAGAATGCTTTGATGAGCTCTGCGTCGACGGGAATCCGGATGCGGTCTTGCCTGTCTCCCTGCCATTCTTTTTTTCTCTCCAGCGCATCGATCTGCACGGCGAACATCTCTTCAAATGCCATGCGACTTTTGGCTTCCTCTAGCCTTTCTGGCGTTGTCGGAAAATGCAGCTCTTCAATAGCGCTGGAACGAGAGAGAAGATTTTCGGCCTTCACAATATCGGGCGGAATTGTCTCTTTCAGTTCAGAAATAGCAGGACGAACAAGTGCCATTTTTTCTCGGAGCCACCGAGTCGTAATATTCTCGGTCTGTGCGTACACGGCAACGATGCGCCCAGCATGAAGCTGGACCGAACGAGAACCGTCTTCAAACTGCGGA
>JAKFXO010000052.1 GCA_021731345.1 Candidatus Peribacterales bacterium
ACCACGAGATGACGTACTCGGGATCGTTTTCGGGCCGGTTAGGGTGAGCGAGAACGGAAGCGCGCATGCCTGGGACGAACGGCTGAACCCCCAAAATAACGTGATCGGGGTTGTACATCGTATCCTCGGCGGAAAAATTCGCAAAGCTAATTACCTCCCTCGTGGAGGCCTGACGGCGGATTTGCTGAACGATCCTACTCACATCTGCATTGCTCGAGGAAAGCGCTGGAAGCGTTTCCAGCACACCCACCATGTCGCGAATATCAATGGGATGACTGGCACGGACAAAAGGCCTCTCGAAAGCGCTGTCGCCCTGAAACTGCTCACCTGGCATGACATACTCAATAGGGAGCACTCTGTTTTGAAACTCCCGCTTTTCTCGAAGAGCTTCGAGCGGCCCAAACTTTCCACCGTACTGATGAACGTACGGTTCTAGTTCGGCGGTGCAGACTTCAAACGGGTTGGAGGGACGCATAGGGCTCTTTTTTCAGGAGCGCGCACTATGAGGCTCAGAAAAAAGCGAATCAAGATATGACCCCTTCCGAAGTGACACATACACTGAAAGATCGCTAGGGCATAACGAAATTTCAGGTCACACGATCTGGCTTTAGGCCTTGAAAGGTGAAGTGTACTTGGCAGCCGAACCGAGTTCTTCCTCGATTCTGAGAAGCTGGTTGTACTTGCAGACGCGATCCGTACGAGAGAGTGAGCCAGTCTTGATCTGGCCAGTCTTCAAACCAACAGCAAGATCAGCGATGAAGCTGTCCTCCGTTTCACCGGAGCGATGACTTGCAACAGAGTTCCAGCCAGTCGCCTGACACATCTGGATTGTCTCCACAGTCTCCGTGAGCGAACCGATCTGGTTCAGCTTGATGAGCACAGCGTTGGCTGACTTCTCGGCGATTCCCCTCTTCACGCGCTCGGTGTTGGTGACGAAAAGATCATCTCCCACGAGCTGCACCTTGGCGCCAAATTTCGTCTGCATAGCGGCAAAGCCCGTCCAGTCGTCCTCGCTGTGGCTATCCTCGATCGAGACGATCGGGTACTTCGCGATGAGCGAACCGTAGAAGTCGACGAGCTCGGATGAGTTCATCTGCTTGCCGTCCACCGTGTACACGCCTCCCTTGCAGTACTCGGATGCCGCACAGTCGAGTGCGAGCTGAACTTTGCCTGCGTAACCTGCCTTCTCAATGGACTGCATGAGAACGGAGAGTGCTTCATCGGATGACTTCACGTGAGGCGCAAAACCGCCTTCATCTCCGACAGCTGTGACGTGACCAAGGTCTTTCAAAATTTTCTTGAGCGTGTGGAAGATCTCAGCACCAGCGCGGAGAGCCTCGGAGAACGTCGTGAAACCCGTCGGGACGATCATGCATTCCTGGAAGCTCAAACCAGAGTCAGCGTGAGCACCACCGTTGATGACGTTCATCATAGGAACTGGAAGGTGCACAGCGTTCTTGGTACCAAACTGGGATGCGAGAGACTTCCAGAGAGACTGCTTCTCGGATCCAGCGCGTGCGCGTGCAACAGCCATCGACACACCGAGAACAGCGTTTGCTCCAAGCACTGATTTGTTTGGCGTTCCATCAAGCTCCAACATGGCGCGGTCTACCTTCCTCTGATCAGAAATATCCATACCCTTGAGTGCTTTCGCAATCGGGCCGTTGACGTTGGCAACTGCCTTGAGAACGGACTTACCGAGGTAGACAGCTTTGTCACCGTCTCTCAGCTCAAGCGCTTCGTGCGTTCCCGTAGATGCTCCGGATGGAACCGCAGCGCGACCGAAGGAACCGTCCGCGAGGACGACTTCTGCTTCGAGCGTTGGGTTACCGCGGGAGTCAAGAATCTGACGAGCCTTGAGTGATGTGACAGTGGACATAGAGGGTGTAGGAAAAAGAACGTCGAGATACTAGCGACTTAGAATGGTTTCCTCCATGGTTTTTACTTGCCAACGACAACGACGACTTTTGCGCCATTCTCCACGTCTCCCCCGTTCCAGTCGTGAATGGCTCCAATCAATACATCCCACGAGTACGCATATTCTTTACCGCGCTTCGTACCGGGATCATTGGTAATGACGTAACCATTTGCGGTGTACCCGCGCAGTACAAGCATGTGATACCGAGGCCCTGGTGCTGTGAAGTACGGGTTACCAAGCTGCTGCCCTGTCGCAGGGACGATGACAAGCTTGCCTTCAGACAACACTTTTTTCAGGTCATCAGCTGTAGGATTCTTGAGCAGTTTTGCAGACAATGATGGATCCTGATCATGCAGCAGCGTAATGATTTCTGCAGCCGTATCATCAACCGGAAATCCGAGTTCTGTATTTCTTTCGACGAGTGCTTCTATATCCACGTTTGCCTGCTCAGGAGTACCAAGCGACTTTCCCTGAAAGTATCGAATGACCATGAGAACACTCGCTTCTTCACATGCTTCTTGATGCACTTCATCCCAATTTGCGAGCGGGGCCTGTGAGGTAAACGGAACATCCCAGTTGACCGCAGTACGAACAGATGACGTCGGGGGTGCCACAGGAACTGAGGTAGCAACGGATGACGACACAACCGGACGCGATGATGAAGACGGTGCCTCAGGAGGCGGCAAGACGACGCTCTGTTGCTCAGCGATAATCCGTTGGCGTTCTAGGTACTTCAGCCCTCGTGGAATTGCAGACACGACCAAAACGGCCATCAGTACCGATACAACAAGAAAAACAACGCGCTTCATAAGAAGCAGAGCTTACACTCTTTTCTTCGCGCGCGCATGCAGAAGACCAAAGTATCCTGCAAGTAACGTGAGTCCAAGCACCGCGACGTCCTCAGGGCCAGACTTTGTCAGGTGTCCTGGGTTCTTATCTCCAATGACGGGTGGCAGAGATGCAATAGTGGAACGACTGACTGATGATGAAAACGATGAAGGCATGCGGAAAGACGACGAGATACCGGAAGACTGGGATGATGCCATAGCGATAGCTGACTTGCTTCGGCTCGATGCAATGGAAGCAGACGATGACGAACTCTCCGTCACTGCGATGAGGACGCCCGATGTACCAGACTTCAGGCCAAGGGATGCGCGAAGGCTCGAGAATGCAGCGCTGATAGCAGCAAATGTTGGAGGATTCTTTGGAAAGACGACAGCCTGCAAACGCGGATTGAGGTTTGTACCTTCTGCGTACAGAGCGCCTACCGTGAAGAGCGAGAGAAAGACAACGAGTGTCGTCACGCGCAGCCTGCTACGGCGAAGGACGTGAACGGCAAAAATGCAAATGAATGCGATACCAAGCGCTACGAGCGGGAGCGACCACAAAAAGAAGAAGCCAAGCGCAAGAATACGAATGATCTCAATACGAGGACCAATGAGCTGCAACGCGTACCAGAGCAGGAAAATGCCTGCTGGGAACCAATGCAAAAGACGGAACTCGTAGTCAGCGCGGTTGTGCTTGAACGTACGGGTAAGCCCGATGGGATACAGGAATGACAGCGTCAGGAGGATTGCCCAGTACTTGGTACCAACCGGAATTGCGGGGAGAAGCGCAGCGGCAATGCCTGCAGCACAGATGGCTAGTCCGAGGACAAACATGTACGCCGTCTCTGTGGAGTGTTTCAGGGGCACAGGAACGGGGATTCTCCCCTACGGGCATAGGAGTGTCAATAGGAGTAGACATACTTCTATGGAATACCAAAAAGCAGGTTTCGTAAAAAACAACACACACGCGCTCCCCTACTACTTGGACTTCGGCAGATACTTGTCACGCTCATCCACTACCTGCGTACGCTGCATGACGGTGTAGTGCTTGCGACGGAACTGAATGAACTGCACGGCGACATAGAGTACAAGGCACAGAAGCCACAGTGCCCACATGAGGCGCATGGCCATGAACTGAATCATCTCAACACGGCTCGCAACAAGAATGGCACCAACGATACCGAACCAGAATGAGACGGATGACCAGCTCTTGCTCAGGTTCTTTGTGATCGGGTTCTTGATCCTCCTTCTCCAGTAACCAATGACAAACGACAGAATGACAAATGCTGCGCACACAGCGAGCAAGGCCTGAACACGTGTATCCGTGTAGTACCAACCTGCGGGATTCGGCCAAAACCAATAGGAGAAGAACTGCATAACGCGCGCAAGAATAGACGGCAGCGCCAAGAGTGTCAAAACTCTATTTCTTGGACGGCTTCTCCGGCTTCTGCTGCTCAGTCTTCTTTGGAGAGCTCAGCTTAGAAAGAAGTGCCGAAATGTCGCGATGCATCGCACGTTCTGCAAGCGTCCTCGATGGACGGATAAGCAGGTAGATGAAGAATCCAACAATCGGCAATGCTGCGGTGAGCAAAATGCAGAAAGCCTGCAACAGAAATGAGTGTGTGCGAAGCAAAATATCGCGCGTCGTGAAGAGAACGAGGAAGACAACAATGAACGCAGCCGATGCCATGAGAATCTGAACGGCAAGAACGGTTGGATCAGAAGCGAGGAACGCTGAAGCGCTTTCGAGTATGGGTGAAAGAAAGTCCACGGTACTGCGGGTAAGGAACTAGAGATGCGGATATTTCCGACGATGGACGACAACGTATACGACGGTCGCAAGCAGCGCAAGAATGGAGAGCACTTGGCTAAACCGCAGCTGATATTGCGGAAGATCAAGCCACGAACGCGAGAGCACATATGCGAGCGTTAGGAGTGCAACAATCCCTCCATACATTGCGTTTGCACGCTCTGACAATTTGTGTTCGATGAGTGCTAAAACTCCAAGACTTCCGAATAAACATCCAAGAAATATAAAGTCTGTGAGTTTTGCAAACACCGGAATGCTGAAGTCTCCACGCATGAACTCAAAAAAGAATACGGCAGCCGATGCTGTCACAATGCCGAGCATCGTCTCCGCTCCTGCGCGCTTGGAATAACGCCTAATGAGAAGTAGTGCGAATGTCAGGAAGAAGTAGAAGAAAGCGTAGTACAGCTGCACCGGATGGATAGGCACCGTGTATCGAACGTTGAACGTATCCATCACCACACCCCACGGCACATTTGTGGGCTTACCGTACGCCTGTGCAGAGAGAAACATGCCAAACCAGTCGAAGGCTAGACCAAAAGTTGTCGCTGGGAGTAGGACATCGAGCCACTGCAAAAATGTCACACGTTGATTTCGTGATGACCAAAAAAGAACGAGCGCAATGCCGATGGCGCCACCAAGAAAACTGAAGTTGCCGTCCCATGCGATGAAAACCCTCAGCGGATTTTTGAGGTACGTTTGGTACTGACCAATAATGGCGAGTAAGCGCCCAGCCAAGATAAAGGCTAGTAGATGCCATTTTGCATCATCCTTCATGCTCTGAAGACTCAGGTTTGCAGAAGCCGCGAGCCGAAACAAAAACTCGGCTGCTAACCACGTACCGATAAGCAAAAAGGAGAGGCGAAGCCAAATCGTCGCCGGCCCGAACTGGAATGCTTCAAACATCGGAGAGAAGAATATCAGAAACGCGACATGAGGAGGACTTCTATTCTTTCTTCTTTCTCTGGCTTCCGCTTGAAGACAGGTCCGAAATAACGGCAAGAACAAGTATCGCCAGATTCAATACGGTCCACTCGCCCTGAAACCAGTTCATGACAGCGCTAAACCAGAGGAGAGAGATCGGGAAAATGAAGAAGCCGATGACTGGCAAAAGCCTTGTTTCAAACACACCCTCAAACCAACTGGAAAGTAGCCACAAGACAACGATCGTGAACCGCGGCGTGATGATGCCGAGGATGAGAAAAATGAAACCCATGCTTATCCGATGGAAGGCTCAAGTGCTCGCAGGGCAACATCAGACGTCACTTTTGCGATGAACTCGTCGATGGTAACCGTCACCTGCTTCTTGGTCTTCACGTTACGAACGGTGACTGACTTCGCCTCGATCTCTTTATCTCCCATGACGAGGAGATATGGGATCCTTGATTTTTCACCATCACGAATGCGCTTACCAAGTGACTCATCGTGACTGAAGTACTGCGTCCGTAGACCTTTGGCTTTGAGATCAGCTTCAAGCTTCAACGCGAATTCAGCATGCGTATCGGCAATCGGAACGATTCCGACCTGCGTTGGTGCCATCCAGAGCGGAAAGAGTCCTGCAGTGTGTTCGATGTAGATACTGAGGAAGCGCTCGAGTGAGCCCATGATGGCGGCGTGGATCATGACGATGCGCTCGTCTTTGCCTTCTTCGTTCACGCAGGAGAGATCAAATCTTTCTGGCATGTTGATATCCAGCTGGATCGTCGCAACCTGCCACTCACGGCCGATACTATCCTTGGTGATGAAATCCACTTTCGGGCCGTAGAATGCGGCTTCACCTGGGGACTCGAAGAAGTCAGCGTTCCGTTCGTTTGCGATCTCACGAAGAGCGGACTCAGCACGCTTCCACATCTCAGGCGTTCCCAAATATTTCTCAGGAGCTTTCGGATCATGGAGCGACAGACGAACTTTCAGTTTTCCGAAACCAACCGCGGCGTAGAACGTATCAACGATTTCCCAAATGTTGAGGATCTCCTGTTTCACGTGAATCTGACGACAGAAGACGTGTGCATCGTCCTGCGTAAATCCGCGAACACGTGAAAGACCATGAAGCTCGCCGGTCTGCTCGTCGCGGTAGCATGTCGTGGTTTCAGCGTAACGCTGTGGAAGATCGCGGTAGCTACGCTTCTGACACGCGTAGATCTGCGTGTGGTGCGGACAGTTCATCGGCTTCATCGCAAACTCGTGACCTTCGCGCGTCGTGATCTTGAACAGCTCATCAGAAAATTTCTGCCAGTGACCAGATGTCTCGTAGAGCTCTTTTTTCGTAACGTGCGGGATAGTGACTTTCATGTAGCCCTTCGCTTCACGGAGTGACCAGACAAAGTTATCAAGTGCGTTTCTGAGAATCGTTCCACGCGGCGTCCACAAAGGAAGGCCAGGGCCAACGAGGTCGCTGAACGTGAACAGATCAAGCTCTTTGCCGAGCCTACGGTGATCGCGACGCTTGGCCTCTTCCATCATGGCGAGGTACTGATCAAGCTCCTCTTTCGTCGGGAATGCAGCGAGGTAGATACGCATGAGCTGCTCGCGCTTCTCATCCCCTCTCCAGTATGCACCAGCGAGGCTCATGATCTTGAAACAGTCAGGTGGAATTTCCTTGAAACTTTCCACGTGTCCACCACGACAGAGATCAACGAACGCATCTTCTCCCTTCGGTCCGATATTTGCGTAGTGCGTCACCGTCGTCACCTTCTCGTTCTTTTCTAAATCCTCGATAAGCTCAACCTTGAATTTCTGCTTCCTCTCGCGCCAAAACGCCTTCGCATCTTTCACAGAAAGCTCATCGCGGCGGAATGTCTGACCCTGGTAAATGATCTTCTTCATTTCTTTTTCAATCGTGCCAAAATCTGCATCGGAAATCGGCTGCGGAAAAAGGAAGTCATAGTAACAACCAGTCTCGATTGGAGGACCGATCGTGATCATTGTTCCTGGCCACAGTTTAGTCACCGCCTGCGCCAAAACGTGCGCGAGTGAGTGACGGAGTTTATAGAGCTGATCGACGGTAGGTTCGGGCATGACAAGAGAGTATCAAAAGAACGCCTTCCGCGCGAACCTCTCTGCAGAAAATAAGCCTACGCAGCAAGCCCCACCTCTCTTTCGATCGTCCTGATCTCACGGAGCATCTGTGCATCTTCCTGAATCTTCTTCTCGATCTTATCCACCGCGTGCATGACAGTCGTATGATCACGGTTACTGAAGGACTCACCAAGACGAACGAAGCTCATACGCAGGTGCTTCTTGCCGATGTACATCGCGATCTGACGCGGGACCAACACCTCACGCACGCGCGACTCACCGAGCATATCCCCTACTGACACCGAGTAATACCGGCTGACACCTTCGAGAAGGTCTTGGAATGAGACTGCCTGTTTTGGCGCGGGCTGGAATCCGATGTCTTCATCTTTCTGTTCGTTGAGCGGTTCGCAGAGCTTTCGCATGATGTCTGCAATCCCCTTAACAGTTGGTACGCAGTGCTCAAGCTCATACTGCGCAACAGCCTGCATGAGGATGCCCTCAAGCTGACGGACGCTCTTGGTTGCATGTTCTGCGATATAGCCAAGAACTTTCTCATCAAGGAGAAGCCCGAACTCTTTCGTCTTCTCAGACAAGATTGCGTGACGAGTTTCATAGTCAGGAACACCGACATCCGCGATCATGCCGCGCTCGAAGCGGGAGACGAGGCGGTCTTGGAGGATGCTGAGTTCGCGTGGAGGACGGTCTGAGCTAATGATGACCTGCTTCCTCTCTTCCGTGAGTGCGTTGAACGTGTGGAAAAGCTCTTCCTGCGTGCGGTCTTTGTTTGCGAGGAACTGCACGTCATCGATGATGAGCACATCCACCTCACGGTACTTCCTGCGGAACTGCTCCATCTTCTGATGCTGAATTGCTTCGATGACTTGGTTCGTGAAGTCCTCCGTCGTGGTATAGAGGATCGTCGCATTCGGCATCGTGCGGAGGATCGCGTTACCTGTTGCCTGCAGAAGATGTGTCTTGCCGAGCCCTACTCCTCCATAGATGAAGAGCGGGTTGTACTTGCCTCCTGGCTGCGACGCAACGGCCGAACACGCTGCATGCGCGAGGCGGTTATCCGGACCAACAACGAAGTTTTCGAGTGAGTAACGAGGATTCAGGATTTTGCTGTAGAGGCCTTCAGCGATCTTGATCTCAGCTTTGCCCGCAACTTTGCGACTCTTCTTCTTTTCCGGGAAATGCTCAAGAAGCCTCAGTGTTCGAGCAGCGTCATCTTTCAAACCAACATCCACCTGATACACGATCTGGTCGATCGTTGGGTCGAGAGCCTTAAGCGCCTCGATCGTCATGGTGCGATAGTGCTCAAGGTGCCAGTTCAAAAACATCGGTAGTGGCAAGCCCACAATGACGTTGTCATTCTCACGACCGAGAATCGACGTGTCCTTAAACCACGTGATGAACTGGCCGCGTGGCAACTTCTCCTCCAAAACGGAAAGTACCTTCAGCCAGAGATCAAGGTCGACAGAGTTAGTCATGACTAGAACAAGTGGATGACGTCGTTAAATGTAATGATGATGATGAGTCCGATCAGCAGGAAGAAACCGACAGCATTCGTAATGAGCTCAAACCGCTGATTGAGCGGACGACGAATGACCATCTCCACGAGCACGAAGAGGAGACGTCCTCCGTCGAGTGCCGGAAGCGGCAAGACGTTGAGGATCGCAAGACTAAGGCTCAGGAGCGCGATGAGACGCAAATACGTCATGAAGCCTTCCTGTACCGAGCTGTAGGTCAGTACTGCGATACCGACGATACCGGTAATACCTTCTGGAACATGTCCGGTCGTCGCGAGAGATTTGATGAGTGTGTAGATACCGACAACAGTTTGCTCCGTCATGAATACCGTTTCCTTGCCTGCGAGGTGAATGGCTTGGCCGATCGAACGCTTGGGAGCGGACAGCTTGGCAGCAAAAGGAGAAATGGCGACTCCTGACTTACCGTCCACGAGCGTCACATCAACCATGCGCACTTCTTTGTCTTTACCTTCCATAAGTTCGTACGTCACTTTTCTCTTTCCCTTTTGGTACTCCACCACGTCCTCAGGCTTTGCGACTTTCACACCATCAATAGCCTGAATGGCGCTGTCCTTCACGATGCCCGCTTTCGCAGCAGGGCTGCCGGGAAGCACTTCCGTGATGTAGACACCAGTCTCAAGCGAGATCTCGCCATTCGCAGCAGCCATCTGGAGTTCCTCAATGGAACGGTAAAAGTTTGGTACCCAACGTCCGACGGAGAAACCAACGGTAAGAAGGACGAATGCCAAGATAAAGTTCATCATGACTCCTCCTGACAAAATGAGTAGACGAGCATGAATAGAAGCAGACGCGAAGCTGCCCTGGTCAAAACGCTTTTCAAGATTGATCTCATTCTCCCCTTTCAGGCGGACGAATCCTCCGAAAGGCACCCAGTTCAAGCTGAAGATGGTTCCTGACTTTTTAAAGAGCGTGAGTGCGCGTGGCGGAAGACCGAAGCCGAATTCTTCGACCTCAACCTTAAAGAGCTTGGCGAGCGTGAAATGTCCCAGCTCGTGAATGATGATCAAAAGCGTAAGCAGGAGAATAAACGCGAGTGCTGAGATCAGAACAGTCATGGAGCGGGGGGAAAGCTATGACGTGACGCAAGGAGGCGAAACTACCAGAGGTGTGGAAAGCAAAGAAGTTATCCACACCCACTTCATGTTGCATACTGCTGCAAAGAAGTAGGTAGTGTTGAAGTGTCAAAGACGTTTGATGAAATGTTGCATTTGTTTGCTAATCACTGCTGCAGAAAACTTGAATTGCAGGCAAAAAAAGGCCTGTGCAATGCACAGGCCTTCACGACAACTGGTGTTCCAATTGATAGATGTTAGTCAGCAAGTTCAAAGAGGATTTTTGCAAGATTGTCGAGATACACACTGATCGGTAGCGTCGCCGAAGCGGCGGCACCAATAGCATGGATATCACAACCCGGCAGACACTGTCTTGCGATCAACGCCTGATAGCTGACGAAAGGCTGCGAACTGACTAAAAGAACATTCCCTCTCGGAAACGTTCCCCAGTCAGTCAACGTGTCTCTCGTATTCGCAAGTCGACCAGTGACTGTCGTCTTTTTGAAAAGCGGGATGACATTTTTGTTCCATCCAAACGACGAACGAGACAGCTCGTAGATCGCTTCCATGAGATCAGTCTCATCGGCTGGAATTGGAGTTTGAAAAGCACTCTGTTCCAACGCGTCTTCCAAAAACGGAAGCACATCGTTGTCGAAGTCAGAGATGATTTCGTCGTTCAGCCGATCTGAGCCACACATGATGAGCTGAGCAAACCGAATGCCAGAATCCCACTCTTTACGAAGCTGGGCGTACCGCTTTCGGATAGCCAACTTCTTGGCGCCGAGGACAATTGCGAATGGGTATTGCTGCCTGGTCGCAACAATCTCATCAACAAAGCCAAGTCGTTGGAGAAAAGGCATCGCTGCCTTTCTCATGTGTCCAAATTTTTCTTGGATATCCGCTCGAAGCTTGCCTTTTTCGTACCACGCAAGCTGCGTGGCACAGACA
>JAKFXO010000016.1 GCA_021731345.1 Candidatus Peribacterales bacterium
TGGACTGCCGTACTGACAATCCTAGACATCCATTTCAATCGAAACACTCTGTCACCTCTTCTGAAATGCGCCCCTTGCGGGACTAGTTGGGAAGGAACCAGATTTATTATACTTCTTTTAGTGATTTTGTCTATTTTTTAGGCAGTTGGCCAACTGCTCTTTTGCTCTTGAAACAGTGGGGTGCCGGCATACGGCATGCGTTGCACCTTGGATTCAATAACCTCGTAGACATGCACACCGTGGTGGTCCGTCTTACACCACTCTATGAAGCTGCGGATGTCTTCGGGGTATCCCTTAATGTCCATGCGCATTTTTTTCCCATCGATATGTTTTCCGATCCGGCCAGATAGCGTATGCCAGTCATGACGGTTAATCCTACGGATGATTTCTTTGATGTACGCGTCACACTTCGCCTCATCGCGTGAAGACAGCTTGAACACAAACTTATGCATTTCAATCTCATGCTTCGGCTTCGGCTGCTCTGCTACTGGAGCTTGCTGTGGTTGAGCCGGCTGAGGAACCGTCTGCGCCTGCGGTTGAACCTGTGGTTGCGGGGTACTCACAGGAGACGGCACTGCAGGTTGCACCGTCTTTTCTTTCACCGGCTGCACCTGTTGTGGCGCCAGAGCCGGAGACACTGCTTTGTTCTTATCCCACTTCCAAAAGAGTCCCATAGTTTGAGTATAGTCCTCTTAAGAATGATGTCACAGACCGGGACTCTGCGGCGACTCTGAGTTACCTCTGTGAGAAAAAATGGTGTCACGGGTCGGGATTGAACCGACGACCCTGGGCTTATGAGTCCCATGCTCTACCAACTGAGCTACCGTGACATACCTATGCGAGTCTAAGGAACAATTTCCAACCGAGCAGTCTTTTTGCTGACGCATCTCGCTCTGCTCGATGCGGTCACCTGAGCTACCGTGACATATCACCAGAGCCCGCAGAGTATGCCGCAAAATCTAGACCTCTTCCAGTGCCCCAGCGGGTAGTGCTGGCTTCTTTGTGAGCAGATACATACCAACGGCAATAGGAGGAAGACTGAAGAGCTGCACCCACTCCGGCGTCTGACTCAAAAGAACGTACGCAAAGAACATCGTGAAAAGCGGCTGAATGCTCGCAACGGAGATTGTCTGCGTAATCGGAAGACGGTGAATGGCTTCGATCCACAAAATTTTACTGAAACCCATGAGCAGAAAACCTCCGACGAGAATGGCAGGCAATGCTGAGAAAAGTGCTTCTTGTGTCGGAACACCATCAAAAACAAACGCTAAGAGAGCAAGTGTCACGGTGCCAGTCAGTGAGCGAAAAAACATGATGTACGCCGCACTCACTTCTTTACGTGCACGCTGCATAGCTAGGTTCCCGAATGGCGGAAGCATGCCACCAAAAAGCAGGATGAAATCTCCAAGTCGGAGTTCGCGCGCGGATGGAACGAGAACGAAAAGCACTCCCCCAACCATAAGTGTCGCGCCTAGGACATGCCACTTCACCAGTGGCTCATGGCGACCGATAACACTGATGAAGAGGTATGAATAGAAAATCTCCATGAGACCGACGATGGCGGCGTTGCCGGGAGTCGTCAGACTGATACCGACATACGAAAAAATATAGTAGCCGATACCGATAGTGACGCAGGCAAACGCGATGTCCCGAATACAGCTCCTGGAAGGCTTCTGTTTCTTAGGCTGCAGGTACAGCAGGGTTAGGAAGAAGAAGGTGGAACAGAGTGTGGTCAGAGCCGCCGCCGTGAAGACAGGTAAGGTTTTAAGAGCAACCGCAGTCAGTACAGGAAAAGACGCCCACAGCACCGCTGAAAGGAGGATGTAGGGCATGCCACCAAAATCACGGGATTTCATCGCGGAAGAGTGAACAGCAGGTCGAAGGCCAAATCAACCCGCCCCAAAATAATCCCCTGTCAAGAAGCGCAGAAGTATGCCACACTGAGCACATGACACAGCCAGAAACAGCGGGTTTCGCAGCACTCAACGTCTCCCCCGATATCCTCGCAGTATTAGACCAGCGTGGGATTAAAGCCCCTACCCCGATCCAGCATCAGGCCATCCCGCCTGCGCTCGAAGGAAAGGACTTGATCGGAATCGCTCAAACCGGAACCGGAAAGACGTTTGCCTTCGGCATCCCCCTTTTGCAGCGCCTTGTTGCCCACGGAGGCCGCGCACTCATCATTTTGCCAACACGTGAACTTGCAACGCAGGTTGAGGAATCGCTCTTGCCTATCGCTACAAAGCTGAAGATCGGTATCGCCGTCTTCATCGGCGGAGCATCGATGTATCACCAGCGCATGATGATCAAGAGAAATCCGCGCATTCTCATCGCAACACCAGGTCGTCTTATCGATCACTTGGAGCAGCGCACCATCACACTTCGTGAAGTAAAAATTCTCGTTCTGGACGAAGCTGACCGCATGCTCGACATGGGTTTTGCTCCACAGATTCAGAAAATTCTGAAGACTGTTCCTCCAGATCGTCAGACGCTCCTCTTCTCGGCAACGATGCCGCATGAGATCAGCAAGATCGCAACGACGCACATGAAGCTGCCACTTCGTATCGAAGTTGCAACTGCAGGAACCGCAGCAGCTGGCGTAGAACAGCACGTTATCATCGCACGCAAAGAGGACAAAACGAACCTGCTCAATAGCCTTCTCAAAGAATCTGAGGGCAACGCCTTGGTCTTCGTTCGCACGAAACACGGTGCGAAGAAACTGACAATTCAGCTCCAGCAACTCGGTCACAAAACTGGTGAAATTCACTCAAATAAATCTCTCCCGCAGCGCCGTGAAGCGCTCGCAGGTTTCAAGTCCGGTAAGTACCGTTTGCTTGTGGCTACTGACATCGCAGCTCGTGGTATCGACGTTATCGATCTTGCGATGGTGGTGAACTACGACCTTCCAGATAACCCAGACGACTACGTGCACCGCATCGGACGCACGGGACGCGCCGGCAAAACAGGTCAGGCAATCTCGTTTGCAACTCCAGACCAGCGTGGTGATATCCGTACCATCGAGCGTCTCATCCGCACTCCTCTTTCTGTCTCAGAAGTTCCAGGAATTCCAAAGGGTTCCTTTGATGTTCCGCCTTCTCCACGTCCTCAGTACAGAGGTGGAGGCAGAGGTGGTAGCGGCGGAGGAAGAGGCGGCAGAAGCTACGGCGGAGGTGGAGGCGGCGGCAGCCATGGTGGCCATCGCCACAGCGGAAGCAGCTTCAAACGCTAAAGAGGATGGTATGATGTGCGTGCATGCATCGCACGCTTGTTTGCTTACACGGCTGGGGAGGAACGAAAGAGTCGTTCACGGAACTTCGAAGCGCTCTTGAAGGAAGCGACATCACGCTTCTGACGCCTGATCTGCCGGGCTTCGGATCAGAACCACAACCAAGGAAACCATGGAACACAGATGACTACGCCGACTGGGCGGAGACGTACATCAAGAAACATGTCCACGGTCCGTTTCATCTTCTCGGTCACTCACACGGGGGACGCATGTCACTGAAACTTGCAGCACGGAAATCTCTTCCGATCGAACATTTGTATCTCTGCGCTGCAGCCGGCATCCGTCATCCGCGCCATTTCAAACGCATCATCGGCCTTACACTCGCAAAGTCTGGAAAAGCGCTTCTGACGGTTCCAGGGCTCAAGAAACTGCAGCCGATCGGAAAGAAATTTCTCTACAAACTCGTGCGTGTTCATGACTATGAAGTTGCAAGTCCGGTCATGCGCCAGACACTCATCAATGTGAGCGCAGAAGACTTGCGTCCGCTTCTCAAAAAAATCGATATCGCGACTGACATTTTCTGGGGACGTGATGACGGCATGACACCGTTCGGAGATGCGCTCATCATGAATCGTGGCATAGAACAGAGTGTGCTTCATTCCTATGACGGCATCCGACATCGCGTCCATCGTGACAAAGCGAGTGAGATCGCAGCCGTGATCAAGAGTAGAATGCATATTGCATGACCCTTCCGTACGCGATCCTCCTGCCGGTTCTCACGGTGCTTGCCTCGCTGTCACCGGTTTTGACGTTTGCGAGACTGTGGCAGATCAAAGAATGGCGATGCGACCGTCTGCGCGAGCATATGCGAGAAAATGGCTGGTGGAGACAGCTTTTTGGGTGGACTCGCCCAATGATCGTCATCCTGTATCTCGCGTTACTCTGCACCGTGTACTTTGTGCTATCACTCCTCGGATTTGGGGGGCAGCTCCTCGCACTAGGACTCGAGACAAAGCTGCAGTGGCTAGAGGCAGTCACGCTTGGTGTACTCACGCTCTTTAGTATTCTCCAAAGCGTGACAGGACGTCAGCGCACGCCTGTATGGACTCGCAAAGCCATCATCATCACTGCGCTCTCACTTGGACTACTCCTCATAACGTCACTCGTAGGCCTCGCCATTGAATCCCACGTCCTACCAATTTTGCCGTTACTGGCGCCACTTTTTGTCGGTGCAGCATGGATGATCTTTTTGCCGATCGACAGAATGATGAAGCAAAGAATTCTTGAGCGTGCCCAAACGATACGCGCCGCGCATCAGAACCTGCGTGTTATCGGCATCACCGGAAGTGTCGGTAAAACGACAGTGAAAGAAATGCTCTCCCATATTCTAAAAGACACAGGTGCACTCACGACTCCCGAGCGTGTGAACACCGAGATGGGAGTAGCAGCATGGATGACGAAGATTCTTTCAAGTGAACCTGCTGATTCCAATCGTCTCTTGATCATTGAGATGGGTGCGTATCGCACAGGTGAAATCGGACTGCTTTGTCGCATCACAAAGCCACAATACGGCATCATCACCTATGTTGGAAATCAGCACCTTTCGCTCTTTGGAAGTCGTGAAGCAATCATCAAAGGAAAGGGTGAGCTGTTCGCTTCGCTTCCAAAAAACGGCCGTGCGTTTGGTAATAGCGACAATGATGCATTCGACGCACTCAAGAAAAAATGTGTGTGCCCGCTCACCGCGGTCGGCACTGGTCAGCATGCAGATATTGTCGCAACAGATATTGAAGAGACTCCCACCGGCATTCAGTTCCGCGCACTCGACACATCATTCCGTATTCCAGTTGCAGGTACGCACAACGTCACCGGTGCCTTGCTTGCCATCGCCGTCGCCAAAGAAATGGGCATGAAACCGCAGGACATTGCGCAAAAACTGCAGTCGTTCAAACGCATGAGTCGGACGTTTGAACTCAAAACTGTCGATGATGTGACGGTGCTCGATGACACGTATAACTCAAGCCCAGACAGCGTGCGAGCCGCCATCGAATGGGCGAGAAAACAACCGCATGATAAAAAAATTCTCGTGCTGGAAGGCATCATCGAGCTGGGTGACGCCGAAGCACGCATTCATACCGAGCTCGCTGCACTCGCTGCTCCGGTCTTCACCGAAGCGTACGCAGCGCATCCACGATTCCTGTCATATCTCAAAGAAGGTGGTTTCGGATCTCGTGCTGAGATGGCTGAAAAGAGGCTTCAGAAAGCCGAAAAAGGATCACTCGTCGTTCTCGTCGGTCGCCTATCACCCAAAGTCACAGTACGATTCATCTGATATGCCGTCACCCGTTCACCACACCTTCGGGCCGCACGTCGACAGCGCGTATCTGCGCAAAGTTCTCGCGATGTCGTACGTCCCATGGCGCTATGTTCATGGAACCGCACCGCTACGACTGAAGAATGTGCTGCGTGAAAAATTCCGTGCTGAACCAGTGCTTTTTTCGAGCGGACGCGAATCTTTGTATGCGCTCCTGAAAGCGATCGGTGTAAAACCAGGAGAAGAAATCATCGTGCAGGGCTACACCTGCGTCGTTGTGCCAAACGCCATCCATGCCGCAGGCGGTGTTCCCATCTACGCCGACATCGACCCAGATACCCTCAACCTCACCACTGACACTGTCCGTCCGCTCCTCACGCCACGGACGCGCGCCGTCATTTGCCAACATACGTTTGGCATCCCAGCAGACGTGAAGGGGCTACGAAAACTATGCGATGAAAAAGGCGTCGTCTTGATCGAGGACATGGCGCATGTTCTGCCGGATCACAAAGGTCCGGATATTGGCTTTCACGGCGATTATCTGATCCTCAGTTTTGGGCGTGATAAAGCCATTTCCGGCATCTCAGGAGGCGCCGTTATGTCGCGCCATCCGCGCACGACAGCAGCTCTTCTAGAGCTGGAACGAACGGCAATTCATGACTCGTGGTGGAACGTCGCACGTCTTCTGGAATACGCGACGCGCATGCATTCCATTGTGCGGCCACTGTCCGGCACTCCCCTGTTCCGACCCGCGGTCTGGCTACTCCAAAAACTGAAGATGATCGTCCCCGTCCTAACATCCGATGAAAAGCACGGACACATGTCTCACGTCCTGAAAAAAATCCCCAATGCGTGCGCAGAGCTGGCTCTGTCATCGCTGATGAAGCTAAGGGCTCTCAATGAGCGCCGTCGCACGCTCAGCGCATTCTTTGCGCGACACGGCCGTGCTCACAACTGGCCGATGCTTGCAGGCGCTGCCGCTGACCTGCCACTCCAGAAATTCCCGCTCTTCGTCCTCAATGCACGAGCGAAGCGTGCCATCTTGAAACAAGAAAATATTCACCTTGATGACGGCTGGACCGGCTGCGTCATCTGCCCGGAAGACATTGATCTCACCGAAACCGGCTACGAACAAGGTATGGACCCAGCCGCCGAACGTGTGTGTCGCCAAATCCTGTCACTGCCCACACATCCGACGATGACTCTCATTCAAGCCGAACGTCTGGCACGGCGTATCGACATGCTTCTGAAGGAAAAACAGGCCTGATTTCGGCCAAAGCACCGAAACTTTGCTACCATCTCTCTGATGGAAATTTCACTCACACATGATGTCCACGGATGGGACGAATTCATCGCCTCCCAGCCGTGGAAGCCGTTTCTCCAGAGCTGGACTATGGGCGAAGTGTACGGCGATATTGGTCAACAACCGGTGAGGATCACCGCATACGAAGGCCATACGATCCACGGTGTGTGCTTCGGGCACGTTGTTCCTGCACGCAGAGGTAAACACATTTCCGTACCGTACGGTCCGCTCATCGACGAATCCTTGAGTCAGGCCGAAGTTGCGCGCATCACGGAGCACATGGTGCGGCTGCTCAAAAAAGAAGCGAAACGACTTGGCTGCACGTTCATTCGCTTCAGTCCTTTCTGGCCGCAAGGCAGGCATGCTCAAGCGCTCGATTCTCTCGGGAGCGTTTCGTCACCACTGCACCTGCTCGCTGAGCACGTCTGGTATCTGCCACTTGAGGACGCATCGAAAAAACGAAAAACGGAAGACGAACTTCAGGCCGACATGCGAAAGACAACGCGCAACTTGATCCGCCGCGCAGAGAAAGACGGTGTCACGATCGACGTGTCAGCTGACCCCGTTAAAGACTTGCCAAAGTTCATCGCACTGCATGATGAAACACGAAAACGCCACGGATTTACAGCGTATACGAATGCGTTTTTTGAATCTCAGGTAAAGCGCTTCAGTAAGCGAAAAGAATGCACTCTGTATCTCGCAAAATACCAAGGAAAAACCATCGCGGCGTCTATTCATATGCACGCATTCGGCGAGACGAGCTATCACCACGGCGCGAGCTCAAGCGAGTTCCAAAAAATCCCTGCGAGTTACTTGCTCCAGTGGACTGCGATTAAAGATGCGATGAAACGCGGTGACCGAATCTATAACTTTTGGGGAATTGCTCCACTTGATGACAGTGGCAACGTGGCAGGTGCGCTCGGCAAGCATCCGTTTGGCGGAGTGACGCTTTTCAAAACTGGTTTCGGCGGACACATCCTCAACCTTGTGCACTGCAAAGATGCACCGGTCACGAGTGCGTACTGGCTGACCTACGCTTTTGAGAGATACCGCAAATACCGTCGCGGTTTCTAGGCGTTTGCATGCTGATCACTGGCATACGCAGCAAACCGCTCCTACAATTGTCGTATGCCTAAAACCGCACCAACACCCGATACATCAGTAGAAGCCCAGCTGGGCGAAATCCTGGAGCATCTGCGCCGCATGGATGCGCGAGACAAGCTCAGGACATGGGGAGGCTTCGTCAGGGGCATCATTGCCATCATTCCACTCATCCTACTTCTGTGGAGTGCGTGGTACTTCGTAGAACACGGTGCTGAGATGATGAAAATGATTGCAGATACTGCAGCATCGTCAGCAGCTGAATATACGAAAGGCCAAGGCCAGAGCATGGTGGATGAGCTGATGAAGCAGTATTCAACGCCTCCAGCGAGATAGTTCATTCCACTTTCTTTTGACGCAAAAGAAATGATGAAGCCGCAGATATTTTTTAAAAATGTGCGAAGACTGGCTTTGCCAGTCTGGAGCGCTTCCGCTTCGGGGTGAGCCCGTGAGAGGGGCGAAGCCCCTTTCACGAATACTGCAAAAGAGCGGAAGACCCCCATCTCCCGCTCTTAGTTGATACGATGTTGTACTCCCCTTCTATTTCACCAGCTTCACGACGTCCTCCGGCGACATACCCGAACTCACAAGGAGTGTCGGTAACCTGAGGAACTGACTGCGGCTGAAGCGGCTATCTGGTGACTGGCTGATACCGAACAAGTAGCCAAGCTCAGCGGCCTGCTTCATCACGCGGTCATTCACGCCGCCCTTCGGATACGAGATTGCGTACACCTCTCTCTTTGTCAGCTCCTGAATGAGCTTCTTGCTCTGGCCTATCTCGAGTAATACCTGCGAATCCGTCATAGACCTCAAATCATCTCCAGTGTAACCAGCTGACTGCACATCGTTTCCGTTCGCCATAAGATTCAGAACCGTCTTCTCCGTGATGCCAGAAAGTCCGATGTCCTTGGTCTGAACGAAGAGTGTCGCACCCACGCCAGCGGCATCCAATGCGTCAGAAATCGACTTCACATTTTTCGCATTCACTCCGGAAATAGTAAGAACCACTGTATCCGGACTGATGCGTGAGTCTCTGGTTTCCTGCGTGAGCACCGTGTCATAGAGTGACTTCAGTGTGACGATCTTTTTGCCAGCAGCTTTGAGTGCTGCCACCTGTTTCTGGAGTGATCCGATGCTTGCGGTGTCATCTCCAAAGTACTGCAAAATAGGAAGCGTGTAGTCATCCATGCGAACCAAGAAAACAGGCTGGAAAGGCTCCAGGTACTGTGTAGACACATATCCTTCTTTTCCGTTGTAGGCCACACGCGCCCACTCACCATTCATGGAAATCGGTTTGATGATGGCCTGACCTGGAAGCTCACCGACTTTTTCAGATTGCGATGAAGGCTCTTTGCGAATGTTGAGGAATTGGAAATCCACGAAGTATTTTCCCTCAAATTGTTTCTTCTCTTCTGGAAGTTTCTGCTCCGTCGTTAGCTTGGCGAGATATCGGAATGCAACAAATCCGTCAGCACCGTTCATGAGCTTCACCTTTGCCCACTCCGCGCTCGGAATCTCAAGAACCGTGACCATATCGCCCTGATTCAATCGCACCACCAATGCTGAGCTCACATCCATCTCTTTACGAACGTTCAAAAACGGATTGTTCACGCGGTAGATGTTACCTCCGTCGTCCACGACCACCGTGCGGAGCGCATCGTACTGCGCTTGCTTCACCTTGTCCGGTGTCACCGTTGTCGAGTCTGAAAGAACTGTCGTGCCCGATCCAGCGACACTCAGAATCGACGGATTCGTGAAGTCGGTCTCATCTTCGAGCGAACCTGATGATGTGACGACACCGTCATCTGCGAGGTCATGAACCGTTTCTAGGTCCGTGTCGCTGAAGGTGAACTCATCGAAGCTTTTATCCGGCTCTGCTTGGCCGCAACCAGCGAACAGAATGCCGAACGAGGCAATGAGTAGAAAGAAGGTGAGAGTGGAGCGGGACATGAAAGAGAAAAGAAAAACGGATTACATGCGGTCAGGGACGCGCAGTGTGAGAAGTTCGGCTCCCGTCTTGAGGACGTCGGCCGTGAGTTTGGTCAGAGAAAGCCTGAAATCGCGGACCTCCGCGGTAGCAGTCAGGATCTCGTCCGAGTTATAGAAAGAGTTGAACGCCTGGCACAGTTCGTACAAATAATTCGTAAGTTTGTGCGGCAAATGCTCCGCCCTCGCATCTTCTACCGTCGCACCGAACATGAGAATGAGTTTCATAAGTGTGCGCTCTTTCTGTGTCACCTCCTGAATATCGGACACTGAACCGTCAGAGCCAGCTTTCCGCAGCACAGAGCGCGCTCTGGCATGTGTGTACTGAACGTACGGAGCGCTGTTTCCTTCAAATGTGAGCATCTTGTCCCAGTCAAAAACCATGTCCATCTTGCGGTTTTGGCTGAGGATTCCGTACACGAGCGCACCGACTCCCATCATCTCAGCAAGTCCTGCTGGGTCTTCGGTCTGAATCTTCTCTCCCCTTTCTTCAATCAATTTCTCAGCGCGAGACACAGCTTCATCCAGCGCATCTTCCAATTTCAGAATGTTTCCTTTGCGTGTGCTCATGCTGCGATCAGCAAAACGCATGCGACCAAAGAGAACGTTTTCAAATGGCGGTAGTTCCCAGCCAAGCTGAGCGCACGTTGCAACGAGCTGCTCGAAGTGCAATTTCTGTGCAATGTCTGTAAAGATGAGGATCTTCTGCGGTGCGTACGTATCTGTGCGATAACGCATCTGCGCGATGTCGCGAGTGGAATAGAGCGTTCCTCCATCCCCTTTCTGCACCAAATACGGGGGCATGTTGGTCTCCTCTGGAAATTCCACGATGAGCGCACCTTCTTTACCTTCCTTAAATACACCCTTCTTTTTTCCAGCAGTCAGAATCGGTTCCATCTTGTCCTCGTAAAAGCTCTCACCAAGGTCGAGATCAAACTTCACATGAAGACGCTCATACAAATCCGCAAGCGACGCCTTCGTCACTTTCACGACATCTCCCCAAAACGCGCGGAGCTCCGTGTCCCCTTTCTCTAGCTTCAAAAATGCCTCGCGCCCCTGATCCTCGAGCGTTGTATCTTTGGCGGCTTCCTCATGGAACTTCACGTACAGATCCAAAAGTTCAGACAATGT
>JAKFXO010000057.1 GCA_021731345.1 Candidatus Peribacterales bacterium
AAAGAGGGGAAAGGCATCCTTGTGTACCTGCGTCAGGAAGGCCGAGGAATCGGACTCACGAATAAGATCAAAGCGTATGCTCTCCAGCACCTTGGATACGACACCGTGGAAGCTAACCGTGCTTTAGGCCTTGCAGACGACCTTCGTGAGTACGGCATCGGTGCACAGATTTTGAAAGACTTGGGAGCTGGTAAGATGCGCCTGCTCACCAATAATCCGAAGAAAGTTGCAGGACTAGGCGGTTACGGCCTTGAGATCGTGGAGCAATTACCCATCGAAATTACACCGACAACCGCGAAGCAGAAGAAATATCTCACAACAAAAAAGAAGCGCATGAAGCACAAGCTCAGGAAAGTTTAGGCGACGTTTGCGACGAGTGCATGAATCGTTTGCATGTTCGGAACGCCTTCGGTGTATCCCAATAAAAACTTTTTTGTATTGTTCTTCAGGCACATCACTGTTGCATACGTAATCCGTTCAGCCAAAATCTGATCGAGTGTGTCATGAAGCTCACACCATTCGTCAGGCGTGAGAGTACTTTCCACGGTGGCGTCTTCCAGGAGTGTTGTGACGATGCCATCGACCTGGTCGGCGGTATCTTCAGGATTCATGCCCCTATGGTAGAACTGCGGTAGTAGCATGCACGGAAATACATGGCAGTGCCTTGTACAGGGCTTTCTGCTGCGCTAAAATGAACCCTTTTGTTCTTTAGCAACATGAGAGTAGGGAGTCATCTGACCCTCTCGGGCAGAAAAGATCGTGTAGCACAGTGTTGCACACATGTCCGTTCACGGGGTTAGATTCCCCTCCCTACTTAACTGGAGTTAATCTATGAGAGTTTTTCGTTGGAAGGCAAAGCCAACCTCGGCGGAGCTTGCACCGCATGAAATGCGGCTCGCTACTCAGCCGGGAAGTATCAAGCTTCTCCTGCTGCTGCGCAAAACATCGCCGCAGACACTGCCACTCGATATTGTGGGTGTCACCGAAGAAGATTTTGATCAGGCTTGGGCAAAACAAGGTCGCGATTGGCAGCAGACCGCAACAGAGAATGTTAACGGGAAATTTTTCTGCCTCCGCTATATCGAACTTGGGAATAACACCTATGTCGTCTGGAGAGTGGAGCACATCGCTGATGAGCCCTACGATCTCATCGATACGTTTTACGGCAGTCTTACTGAACTGATGCAGTTCTACGGACTCACATAGAAGTCTCCAGTCTTCTTGGAGGGGAAACGGGGCAGGCGCTTGATGCGCTTGCTCCGGTTTTCTGTGCCTTTTTGGTGCATACGGAGGTTCGAGGATTGTTTTTTCCTCATGTGCAGCTCTTTGCTGTATTCTAGGTTTACATGCGCCTGTAGCTCAGTCCGGATAGAGCACTTGGCTTCGAACCAAGGGGTCGCAGGTTCGAATCCTGCCGGGCGCACCAAAGAAAAGATATTGCAGAAATATTATTTAAATATATAATACAAATATGTCAAATAGTCCTGATCTCAATAATTTCATTCACCGGCTGCCGGGTGGCTTTCTCCGAGACGTATCTTTGCAGAATAAAACGATGGATCTGGTTTTAGAAGATCGTGTTCTTCAGGAGGATCGTAAGAATCATAGTGATAAAAGACTAGGGCAAACCGATGCAGAATTTTTTGCTGAGATTGATCGTCAGATTGTAGAGAGGCTCGGGGATGTCACTGATGAAGTCCGTATCGATCTGCAACGACTTGGTGTTTTGAAACGTGAATGGAGCGATGCTTTTCGTGTTTGGGGCAAGCCAACTACGCCAAGAAAGAGAGGGGAAAAATTTACCCCACCCAAAGGTGAACCGCCACCCGATGGAGAACTTCTCGCGTGTAATGCTGAGCTCATGGAAAAGTACCGGCCGGTCTACGAAGCATTATTGGGGCTTGGATATACCCATGATGAACTGACGTCGTAAGAACAAAGTGCGAGCATGCATTGCTTTTGCATCAGATAGCTTCGGTGTATCGTTTTCGCATGTTCGAAGACGAAGACTCGCCAAGTCCCTCATCGGCTGAGTATCTGGAGTCACCTCATGATGCCAAAAGAAAGGCGCTTATGAGGCAGCTTGAAAAGAAAGGCTTGAAAGATGCAGTGAAGCCGGGTGCTGATTTGAAGCAGCTCCAGTTGACGCTTCTCAAAGGCCAAGTGAATGCGAAAGATGACAAAGCTTCTATGCCGAAAGAGGAAAAGAGCACCGGAAAGTCCGCAACCAAAACTCGTGAGCAAGAAATTGCAGCCCAGAAATTAACGGCTGATACAAAGCCGTCAGCCGAACAAATGGTGACGCAAGGCGCACAGGACGAAAAAGCTGAAGAAGCGCTCAAGACTGATGAAGTGCAAGGCGAAGACGCTTAAATTAGTTTCCCCACTGTGCGTGGAACGTGCCCGGTTTGTCATTGCGTTCAAACGTATGGGCACCAAAGAAATCACGCTGCGCCTGTGTTAGGTTTTGTGGCAGGCTTCCTGTACGAAGTGAGTCAAAGTATGCAAGTGAGGCAGCCATAGCTGGAAGAGGGATACCACCCAATGCTCCTGCAGCAACGGTCTTTCGCCATTTACCGTGACGAGCGCGGAAGAAGTCTGCAATCTCAGGCGAGAGCAGAAGATTTGGAATTGATGGGTCTTTGCGGAATGCTTCCTCAAAAGTTTTCAGGAGTGTTGAGCGGATGATGCAGCCACCTTTCCAGATGCGACAGACTTCTGCGAGGTCGATATTCCACGAGTTCGTGCGGCTAGCTTCGGCGATGAGTGCGTAACCCTGTGCGTACGAACAAATTTTACTGAGAAACAGCGCATCTTTGAGCGCGCGTGTCGTCAGACGTACTGTCTTCAGATCAAGTGCACCGATCTCTTTCTCTGCGCGAATGCGCAGTGGCTTCAGAGATGACATGAGTCGTGCATCAACTGCTGCAGTCATCGTGGAGACCGCAACGCCAAGATCGAGTGCTGCTTGCGTCGTCCATTTGCCGGTACCCTTTTGCTTCGCTTCATCTTTGATCGCATCGATGAGCTCTGCATGCGTCAGATCGTCTTTCTTCAGGAAAATCTGCGCGGTGATTTCAATGAGAAACGATTTAAGTTCACGGCTCTTGTTCCAACTTGCAAATGTCTCGCCAATCTCGGCATTCGGCATCTTCAGAACCGATTTCATGAGGTGGTACGTCTCGGCGATGAGCTGCATGTCGCCATACTCAATGCCGTTATGCACCATCTTCACAAAATGCCCGGCACCGCCTCCGCCGATGTAGGAAACACATTTGTTGCCGCCTCCGTCTTTGGCTGCCATTTTTCGTAGAAGTGGCTCAAGCAGCGCAAATGACTCACGGCTTCCACCTGGCATCATGCTGGGGCCGAGGAGTGCGCCCTCTTCACCACCGGAAACCCCCATACCGAGGAAATGCATTCCTTTGTTCTGCAGTTCGATCATGCGTCTCTGCGTATCCGCAAAGTGACTGTTACCGGCGTCGATAATGCTATCGCCCTGTGACAGAAGCGGTGTGAGTTCCTGTAGCACGGCATCAACAGCTGCTCCGGCATTCACCATGAGGACGATAGCCCTCGGAGTTGGCAGGGCTGAGATCAAACCTTCCAACGTGTGACATGCGACGAACGTTCCTTCAGTGCCATACGCCTTGATGAAGGCATCAGTTTTTTCCGTTGTGCGGTTGTACACCGCAACTTTCGCACCGTTGCGTGCTGCATTGCGAGCGAGGTTTGCTCCCATGACACCGAGGCCGATGAGTCCGATAGAGGTTTGCATACTTATTTTGCAACCTTTGCCCAGTCCTCCTGAAATTTCTTGATGCCTGTATCCGTAAGGCCGTGCTGAGGAAGTTTCTTGAAGAGATCGTAGGGAATGGTGGAGATGTGTGCGCCAAGCATGGCTGCATCCACAATATGACGCGGGTGGCGTGTGGATGCGACGAGAACTTCAGTCTCAAAATCGTACTTGTTCCAGACCTCCATGATCTCCGCAATGAGCGTCATGCCGTCCTCACCCATGTCATCTAGTCGTCCGATAAAGGGACTGATGATGGTCGCTCCAGCTTTTGCTGCGAGCATCGCCTGCGCTACCGAGAAGATGAGCGTGGTGTTGGTCTTGATCCCTTTTGACTTGAAGAACGTCAGAGCCTTGAGGCCTTCGGTTGTCATCGGGACTTTCACAACGACGTTCTTGTGCCAGGCTGCATATTCCTGACCCTGCTTCTTCATCCCTTCGGCGTCGGTAGCCGTTACCTGTGCACTGACGCACGGAACGTGGCGGCACATCTCAAGAATCGTCGCTTTGAAGTCTTTTCCTTCTTTTGCGACGAGCGACGGATTGGTCGTGACGCCGTCTAGTACTCCCCACGCAGCAATTTCGGCAACCTGTGCAGTATTAGCGGTATCCAGGAAAAGTTTCATGGTGGAGGAGGGAAGCGGAGCTAGTATACTGCCGTTTGCCTTTGGACGCACCGTCCTTTGGTGTGAAGACACGCCCATCATGAAAGTTTCCCAGAACGCGCTTGTCGGCATTATTACGATTTCAGTCACTGCTGTGACGGTTATCACCATGGCAACATTGCATCATATTGTGCCGGAGCCTAAACGAGGAGTGGTTCCACGTTTCAATGAAGATGGCACTGCGTATGTATCATCCTCATCTCGGCCGGTTGATGTTCATTCATCACTCGCATCGAGCGTGAAAGAAGAATGTCCAGATGGAGATGATCGTCAGACATGTCTTGATAAAGCTGTGCTTGCGATTGTTGAGCCTTATGGCCCCGCTGAAGCCATCGGTGCGCTCAATGTGTTGCTCGCAGAGAAAACAATGTTTGGACGTGGTGACTATCATGACTTTGTGCATCGCATCGGACGACTCACTGCAAAAAAAATAGGCCTAAATCCGGATGGATTCTTTCTCTGTCCCGTGGACTACAACTACGGATGTCAGCATGGATTTTTTGAACAAGCTCTCGTCGAAGAGCCAGATGCTGTCAAAGCTGCAGAAATCGTCTGCGATGAAACGCGCATGGACGGCAAACCTGTGAAATTTTTGTTTTACTGTTACCACGGTGTCGGTCACGGTGTGATGATGGCGAAGGCATACGATCTTGATGCATCACTCGCCGTATGTGATCAATTTTCGAAAGATTCACAGAAGGCTGGCTGTCAGCAGGGCGTTTTCATGGAAGCTGTCGTGGGATACATGAACGGTACCGCAAAGCGTGAAGGAGTGTTTTCAGAGACGGATCGTCTTGCTCCATGCAACCGTCTTGAGGCTCGTTTCCAGTATCAGTGTTACATCAATATGGGCGGATACCTCGCAGCAGCTGCGGGTAGTGGCCAAGGTGCTGTCGAACGCGCTACCGAGCCGTGCCTCAAAGCCGATGCGGCGCACATTCATACATGTCTTGCGAGTGTTGGACTGACGGCCACAAATTCTGGCTGGCAGCCAGTACTCACTCCTGAGTACGAGGAAGGACAGACAGCCAAGAATGGCGCATCTATTTGCGCACACTTTCCTAAAGGATATGAAGTTGATTGTATTGGATCTGGCGTTGAAAATCTTGCGCAGTTTGACCGCGGTGATACGACGCGCATGGTGGATTTTTGTTTAGCGATTGACGATGCATTCCGCTCTGCGTGTTTCCAGCGCATCGGTAGATCCGTCAAAGATGAAATGCCAGGCGGCACTCCACCGGAATCACTCTGCGCCGGGGTCCCGGAGGAGTATCGTATTTTCTGTATTTCCGGTGCAAAAATGTAACTATGAAAAAACCGTCATTCAGTACCATCGTTTCCTTCGTCATTGTGCCGCTTCTTACGGCGTCCTTGGTCGTTGGATACGTCGCGTATCTCAGGCATTAAGATCGTTCTGGGCTTCTGAATCAATTCAACCAAACATTAGCACCAAACAACGATGCGATCATGACCGATGATCTTCTCTTACGGAAATACATCGAAGCCTACGGTCCTGCACCGACGATGCGTGTCATCATTGATGCTGCAAAGCGCGCAGGTATTGATTGTCATAACCGCGCACACCAGTTTGGACGTATGAGCTTTGAAGAATTTGGCGACGAAATCCTGAGCTCAATTTGCCTGAATGTCATTCAGGTTTCTATCACGGAGCCATCGAGGCGTACTTCAAGCACAACGGTACTGATCACTTGTCTGAAAAACTTTCATTCATTTGCCCAGATAACCTGAACGCCTTCTTCATGCATCAGTGTAAGCATGGCCTCGGACACGGTCTTATGGCGTGGTCGTCGTATGATCTTCCTGCAACATTGGATTACTGCGAGCTTATTGGTGACAGCATGGGGCAGGCGTCGTGTCGTACCGGTGCGTACATGGAAAACATTGTCGGATCACTGACAGATTCACCTGAGGCTCGTGCACTCGGACACTTCACCAAATATTTATCTGATGATCCGCAGTATCCATGCAATATCGTGAATGAGAGATACAAGGCGGACTGCTACTTCTTGCAGACGGATCGCATGCTCTTCTTATCCAAGACTGGATTTCAAGGAGTTGTGGATGCATGCACTGCTGCCCCAGAGCAGTATCACTACACATGCTTAGCGAGCATGGGTCGCACCGTCGGGGGTGTGGCGCGAGGAAGGCCAGAACAAGCTGTGCAGTATTGCCAACTCATTCCCATGCATGAGAACCGAGTGCAGTGCATTGTGTCTGTAGCGAAGGACTATCTGTGGGATCCAAGCGGCGCAGAAGGCGGGCTTCGTTTCTGCGGACTCGTACCTCCTGAGGATGGTCAGATTGATTGCTATAAAGGCCTGGCCGAGCATGCGAGGGCTGTCATGGATAGAGATCAGCTTGATGCTTTCTGCGCGCGCGTCCCATCTGAGATACATGATGAATGTCTCAATTCCCCCACGTAGCATGCGCATTGTTGCTCCGCTTATTGTTTTCGCTTCTCTCATCCTGTCCGGTTGTAGTGCTCCTGCGACGCCTGCCGATTCTTCCGACACATCCGAGTCTGTGAGTGTTCGTATGACGCCTAGTGGCATTGGATTCGAACCTGCAAAGCTGACTCTCGCAAAAGGCACAAAAGTCTGTTTCATCAATGAAGATCCAGAGGCGCGTTGGCCAGCATCCAATATTCATCCAACGCACGAAATCTTCCCGGAATTTGATCCAAAGACTGTTGTGCGTGCCGGTGAGACTTGGTGCTTCACATTTACGAAGCCTGGTATTTGGCATTATCACGATCATCTCTTTCCAGAATTTACGGGCACCATCAACATCGAGTAAGCGTGATATGATGACGTACCGTGAAGCTTCGCTTGTGGTTGCGTGACGGCTGGTTCTTGTTCTCCGCGTTCGTATCGATCGTGATTGCGGTGTTTTTCGCTACTCCAACATTCTTTGGTTTTCAAAATTTTGTGCAGTGGGGTGCGATGTACGATAATCGGTGGTGTACCGTGGCGCAGTACGATAAAAATCCGTATGAGTCTTCCGATGCTCGCCTAGAGATCATCGTTCCTGCTGCTCAAAGAGAGCGAGTCTACAGTGCCCCGAGTCACAACCGTCAGACATGCTTAGCGCAGGCCAAGGCACACTGTGGCAGGCAAGCGAAAGATGGATGGATCGTCGCCTGGGTTGAGCCGGAATTCCAGCGCGTTCGCTATACCGGCAAGACTGATATTTGTAGTCAGCCCCTCCCTGCACTTGATTACTGGTTTTACTATGCTGAGTAACAAAATAACGCCAGAGGCAGTCACACGGTACATGCCGCAGTTTTTCATCGGATTCTTTTTTCTTGCCGCTGCATACATCAAAGCAACTGAGGGGCTTTTTGGTGTCAATCAGTCCGAGCTTGGATGGATTTTGCAGGGATGGAAAGCCAGCCACGTTATGCCGCAGTTTTTTTACGCATTTGCGGACAACATTCTCATCCCTTATTCCACATTTTTTGCCATTCTTGTCATTGTGCTACAGGGCACAGCAGGTGTCTTGCTGATGGGCAACCGTTATGTGAGATTTGCAGGAATTCTCATTTTTTTCGTGAATCTCAATATTTTCTTGGCAACGAACAATCAATTGGAACTTCGTGTGTTCAACGGTCAGGCGATGCTCATGGGTTTGTATTTTATTCTCGGCCCCGAAGCGCGCGGCAGAATGTGGACGCTCGTAACAATGATTCTTGTGCTCTTAGGCCTCACACATTTATATGGGCGCCTCACATTGTTTGGTGATCATTGGCCGTCTGCGTACTTTTGGCAGCGAAGGCATTTCTCAGAGTACGTCATGAGTGCGTGGCCTGGACTTAAATATTTCACACTTTGGCTGACGTCAGGAACATACGGTCCAATACTGTGGGCCTCTACATGGTGGATCAAACTCGTTTTGGTTTTGGGTCTCTGCACCAAGTACCGCCTGCAGTTCGGCATAGCGTGGCTTCTCATGATGATGATGATCACGATGATTTGGCTCAATGCATTTTCATGCGAAGGTGTCTTCTGGGTGCTGACACTCTTCCTGTGGGTGACACATGAGCATGATCTTCAGCGTGAGAAGAAAGAACTTTCTAACTTCGCATGACGCCTGTTGCATCGGTCGCGGCTACGCAAATCGCCGGTGTTGACGAAGCTGGGCGCGGTGCTTTGGCAGGCCCCGTTGTTGCCGCTGCGTGCATTCTTGTGCCACGTAAAAAATATCCGGTACGCATCGGGGATAGTAAGCAGCTAAGCGCTACCGAGCGCGACGAATCTTTTGAGTGGATTACACGTGAGTGTATCTATGGCATTGGATCAGTCGATGCATCGGAGATTGATCGCATCGGAATTTTGGCAGCGACAGAAATTGCGATGCAGCAAGCAGTGTCTCAGGTTGCCGCGATCACATCGAATCTTTACTTACTCGTCGATGGTCGTGATGCGTTTTGGTTTGATCATCCTCATAGTTCCATCATCCGTGGAGATACATCCGAGCAGTGCATCGGTGCGGCGTCCATCATCGCAAAGGTCACGCGTGATAGACGCATGATCGAACTCCACAAAGCATTTCCACAGTACGGATTTGCTGTACATAAAGGCTACGGAACTCCCGAGCACTATGAAGCCATCGCGAAGCACGGCTTACTACCACTGCATCGAAAGACGTTTGGTTTAATGTCTATTGTGGCAGGAGTTCGATGACCTTGCTTCCCGGAGTCCGGGTTGCTTCAGCACCCTCACCTGTGACCTTAGAGAATGCAAGGTTCACAGAGACATAGTCGTACGCCGCACTGAGGAATCCTGCAGGTTCTTTTTTTCGCTCACCAGTGAGAGCTTGATCCATCGCTGATGCGATCTGGTCTTTCGTGAGTTCGATGGTGCTGCCTCTGGCGCGGATGACGAGTGTATCGCCACGTTTTTCAAGAGTCGGATTGCCTGCCATGATCTTTCCCATGGTAAGAAGCGTGACGCCAAATACCTTGCCGTCGATCGACAGAAGATTGTCCATGTTTCCTGTCCATACAATATTGTGGCCACCAATCTCATGAGCCTGCCCATCCATGAAGCTGATTGCTTCAGGTTGTGTGTCAGCCGTCAGTGGGTCAGGTTCTGGTGGTTGGTTTGGTGCGGGACTAGGCGCGTTTTCTCCTGGAAGGGGAATGAGAGGCTGTTCATTTGCCGCAGGAGATGTGCTTTCCGGAGCTTCATCGTACGGCCTCTGTGTTTCAGGATTTGCGACTGGTGCTGCCTCAGCAGTGTTTTGCGTCGTTGCTGGAGTTGCCGTTGTTTCTTTCTTTCCAAACCAGCTGTTCCAGAGTGCAGTGAGGGATGTGCTGGCAGATGACAAGAAGTCTCCGATACCTTTACCGGCCCAACTAAGGAAACCTTTGAAGCCTTCAAATCCGTTTGATGCCATCGAGCTGGCACCGCTCATGAATCTTTCAAACCGTGTACCTGCTACCGGCTTTTGCTGAGTTGTTGGTTGTGGCGTTTCGCTCACAGGTGCGAATGCGCTCTGCGTTACCTCAGGAACACTGCTTGGTACCGTCGGTGCAACTGACACTGTTTCAGTGCTTTCTTCCGTTTCATCGAGTGTTTCATTCACAAGCACATGGAGCGCGGTTTCCATAGCACTGACCACAAGCTCTCTTTTCTTGATTAGAGTCTCTGCATCATTGGGTGAATAGCCCGGCTGCTTGGATGCGTCGATCATTCGGTCGAGCTCGCCCTTGAGTTCATCAAGGCTCTTTGTTTTCTTGCCACCAAGCTCTTCGACTACTTTTCGTGCTTCGTTCAATTGTTCTACGAGGTCTGCCATAGAGTTAATATGTGTATGTACTATTATTATACCAAAAAACCTATTTTTAGGGAATAGATGGTGTGCTCTGCAGGATTCGAACTAACGACCCGGAGCTCACAAGCTGATGCTCTATCCAGTCATAAAAATGGTGCGCCCGGCAGGATTCGAACCTACGACCCCCAGCTCCGCAAGCTGATGCTCTATCCAGCTGAGCTACGGGCGCACATGTGTGGAAGAAAAAAGATCAGGAACCGTCGCATTCCCTTTTTATACACGTCCCGCTTGGCGGGACTAGGCCAGCTGTGCTGCGGAGGCACAGTAAGCCCGCCAAGGCTACAGGCTTTTGGGTCTCTGATCAACGGAACTACGGCCTCATGTCAGCTGTATTCTCGGCAGAAGCTTTCTTTTTGTGCCTGCGCTTCTTGTGCTCAAAGAGTACCCATCCCACACCAACC
>JAKFXO010000133.1 GCA_021731345.1 Candidatus Peribacterales bacterium
AGAAGAGTGCACAAGCGTTCTGACACACGCAGTCCTAGAAGGTGAAGGTGACGGATACGACAGGCTCGAGAGCGCACTGAAAGAATTGAACGGACTCCTGAAAGGATTCCTTCTTTCTGAAGCAGTGAAAGATGTTCACGCAGTCGTCGGACTCTTGGAGCAAAACGGCACACTGCACATCTCGCATGTTGGCCGCGCTGAAGCGTACGTCATCAGGGATGGTACAGCTGTCCAAATCACGGAATACGCACGCGCCAAGCCCCCTATGGCGTTTATGCACATCGTGAGCGGTCCGGTGCAGAGCCGTGACCACTTCATCATCGCAACCACCAGAATTCTTCGTTCCATGACGCCAGCACAGCTCGCGCAGACCGTGCAACACGGTGGCGAGACTGCCGTGCAAACTATTGTCCAGACTCTTGCTGCAGAAAAAGAAGCTGCGTGCATTTTGCACATCGCACTTGCCGGTAACGTTGGCGATGAAGATGCCCCACGCGAAGTAAATCGTCCGGTTGTGACATCAAGGCGTAACCGCGGCAAAGACCGAAACGCGGCGTCACTTCTTTCAAGTGTCAGCGGCGTCATGAATCATGTGGATTGGTCCAAGCTTTTCACGCGCGTTCGCGGATCAAACGGAAAGATGAAGAAGGCGACGTCCTCATTCACGGATACCATCAGCCAATTCCTGAAAGATCTCTACGATCCGGAGCGCAAGCGCAGGGCTCACCTGCTTCTGCTCGCAGGTTCCGCTGCTGCCTTCCTTATTATTTGGATGCTCGTGCAGCTCACACTTTCGAGCCAGCGCAGCCAAACAAAGGGCGAGCTCGCAACGCTTGTGAAGCAGATCAATGCCGATATCTCTACCGCGGAAACAAGGCAGCTTGCCGGTGAAACAGATAGCGCCAACGCTATTTTGGAACGTGCAGACCAGCGCGCTCGTGAAGTGATGACGAACGAAAGCGGGCTCTACCGTAGTGAGGCGCTGGAACTTCTCGATAGGATCAAGTCCAAGCGCGAGGAAATGAACCGCGTCATCCGCGTCACTCCCCCGCGCGTGATGGCAAACCTGAGTGGCAAGAAGGCAGATATTTTGGCGCAAGGCTTCATCGGTCTCAGTAACGGCGAGTTCCTCGTCTACGATCGTCAGGATTTGTATAGCGTGTCGCTCAACACCGTCGAGAGTGCGGACAAACTTGGTTCCGAAGAACTCATTCTTGATGGCGACAACTTCCCACGCTTCCAGAGCAAGGTCTTCATGACGACGGGTAATAGCGTTATTGAAATCCTCAACGGCCAACCGACTACGATGAAGACTGAGGACGCAGCTGGTTGGATCACGGGTGCGGACATCAAGACGTATCTTCGTTACCTCTACGTTCTCGCTCCGGAGCGCAAGCAGATCTACAAATACGAGCGCCTCGCGAGCCGCTACGGACCACCAGCTGAGTATAACGTGAACGGTGATATGACCGGCGCGCTTGATATGACAATTACGGGTCCTGTGTATGTGCTGCGTGATACCTCTGCATCTGGCGGAAAGCCTGGTGAGCGTGAAGTGGTGAAGCTGCTACGCGGCGAGAAGCAAACATTCAACATCAGGAACCTTCCTCCGGGTGCCCTGAACGGTGTCACGAAAATCTTCAAATCTGCTGTGAACGGCAACTTCTACTTCCTTGATCCGGAGAACAAGCGTGTCGTTGTCACCACGAATGACGGTGACCTTGGTGACTCTCTGTACCTCAAGCAGTACGTGCTCGACTCCGAGCAGGTAGGACGCCTGAAAGACCTCTTCGTTGATGCTGAGGACACACGCCTCTATGTCCTGGACGAGAAGAAGCTCTACGCCATTGATCTTCAGGCTCAATAGTTGAGGTAAGCTCAGGGCATGACCAAGGTGATGATTTTCGGCACGTTCGACCATCTACATGAGGGTCACCGTTTTCTCGTGCGCCAAGCGAAAGCGAAAGGTGCTGTCGTCGCAGTAGTAGGCACTGACCCAACAGTTCATACGATCAAAGGTCGTCCGGCACTGCAGTCACTCGCCGAGCGCATGAGCGCTCTGCGTGACGCGTTCCCTGACATCACAGTGATACCCGGCTCTCCGAAGGACTTCTTAGAACCAATCCGAGCGCAAAAGCCTGATCTCCTTCTCTTTGGGTACGACCAGAAACTTCCGCCGGGCATCGCTTTTGACCAACTGCAATGCCCTTGGGAGCGCGCGGAGGCTCTAGAGCCACATATTTACAAAAGCAGCCTTCTCTCACAAGAAAGGAGGAAGGTTATTGAAGAAAAAGCTGAAAAATGATATAATGATCCGATGTCATTCACACAAACACTCAAAACCGCCGCTCTTCTTTTGTCTCTTTCGGCAGGAGTTGCATTTGCAGCTGAGCTCCCAGGAAACGTCAAAAGTATTCAAGCGACGTCATCGCAGGGGCAGATCAGTGTGCTCTGGGCTCCGGTAACGGGTGCAGTGAGTTACCGCGTCTACTACAGCCACGAATCCATTCTTGGAAACGGCGGCAACTATGATGACTTTGATCAGACAGCTGGCGCACAGACGATCTTTAATTTTAAGTCGATGCCACTGCAGTCCGAAAAAATCTACATCGGTATTTTGGCAGTCGACAAAGACGGCAATGAAAGCGAGGGATTTGAAACCGAAGCGATGGTCGAAACATCGACTTCTATGATTAGTTCTGTGTCTTCATCTGAGGCTTCTTCTGTTGCCTCCTCAGAAGCAAGCGAGAGCTCTGAAAGCTCCAGCGAGTCCATGCCAAGCGGCGAAAACCCGACGAGCACGGCTGTGCCGATGAGCATCGAGTCCGTACAGGCCGTCACGGAGACCGGCGTTCTTGTGACATTCACAAAAGATGTAAGCTCGGATGCCATCGTGAATGCGGGGTACTTCCTCATCACAACGGTGAGTGGCACGGTTCTTCCTGCATCCAATACCGCTATCAGCGGCAAGACCGTTCTCATTACAACGGCACCTCAGTCCCCTGATACGGAATATGTCCTTGGACTTCTTTCGCCTATTCCAGCTGCCGACGGCACGAACGCTACGCCAAGCGAACCACAGGTTCGCTTCACGACGCCTGCAAAAGCAGAACCAAACCAGCCAGCTCAGCCAGGACAGTCCTACGGCAAGAACCCAAGTCTTCCGGGAGCGAATCCTCCAACTGGTTACGGCCAGCGTCCTCCTCAGGCTCCTCTCAATCCGTCCAACCTCGGACTCTCTGCCGTGCTTCGTAAAGACGGAACGTACAACGTCATCGCCCGTTGGGTCGCCTCTCCAAATGCAGCATCGTACTCGCTGTACACGTCGAAAAACGGCAGCCCGTACTCCTGGAATTCCGCAGTTCACAACGAAACGACTGTGCAATATAGCGGCATCGCTCCGGGGCAATTTGGTATCAAAGTCGCATCACGCACGAACAATGTGGAGTCATCGGGTATCGATAAAGTGATCGATCTGCCTGCGTCTGGCATCGGCCTTCTTGGTGTCGCCGCAGTCGCGGGAGCTGGAGCCGTAGGTCGCAGAAAGAAGAAGGTGGTGTAATCTTTCGGTGTGACGAAAAAGATTTCATGGATTTTCGGCGTGTGTACGATTCTGCTTCTGATACTCGGAGGCAGAGAATTTATGCTGCAGCCGGATGGGAAAACGCACATCGTTTTTCTGGATGTCGGACAGGGTGACAGTGCACTCCTGACACTCGCGGATGGAAAACGCATTCTCATTGATGGCGGACCTGATTGGTCGACACTTGAGAAGCTTGGCAAGTATATGCCGTTTTTCGACCGTCACATCGATATGCTTATTCTCTCGCACCCCAATAGCGACCACATGGTGTCATTCCCGGAAGTGCTGCGCAGATACTCCGTCGGCGCACTCGTCACAGCTGGAACTATCTACGATTCTGGTGTGTATGCTGCCACTCTCTCGGGTGCATCAGTTCACGGTGTGCCACTTGTTACGATGCATGCGGGGCAGAAAATTTCACTCGGCGATGATCTACTGGAAGCCCTATGGCCACCCGAACATATGCCAATCGATTTCGATACAGACGCGAATAATGAATCTCTCACACTGCGTTTCACGCACGCTGGAAAGCGCGTTCTTTTTACAGGAGACCTTGAGGCAATTGTTGAAAAAACACTCGTAGAAGCAAAGGCAGATCTCAAGGCTGACATCCTCAAAGTCCCTCATCATGGAAGTAAAACGTCATCATCCACGGGCTTTCTCCTCGCAGTTCGTCCGTCCCTTGCGGTTATTTCGGTTGCGAAAAACAATTCCTACGGACATCCGAATGCGGAAGTTTTGGCACGCCTACGGGCAATTGGGGCTGAGACAAAGCGAACCGACGAACTCGGCGATATTGAGCTGGAATGGTGAATAGAGGCTGTATCTAGCCCAAAAGTCGGTGTATACTGAAGCGTACATGATCGCCATTCTCATCGTCGCTGGCAGATCGAAACGCTTTTGGCCGCTCTCGGAAAAAACGCTCTTTCCGATCGCAGGAACAATGCTTATTCGGGAACAAGTGAAGCGCCTGCAATCAGCAGGACTGAAAGATATTCTCATCGTCGGTGGTGACCATAACAAAGCAGAATTTGAGGAGATGTTTCCAAAGCTCACGATTGTAGAACAGGAGGATCTGAACCTCGGCATGCGTGGAGCGCTTCTTTCTGCGCTCCCTCACTGCAAGCAAGAACCTGTGATGATTGTGAGTGGTAACGACGTCATCGATGTCCAAGCCTACAAAGATCTTCTAAAGCGTTCCAAAGGCCTCACGCGAGGAGGACTGATCCTTGCGCGCAAAGTCTCCAGCTATTTCCCGGGTGGCTATCTCACGGTCAAAGGAAAGCGAATCACGGACATCGTCGAGAAACCAGGTAAAGGAAACGAGCCGAGTGATCTCGTGAATATTGTCGCGCACGTTCACGCTTCTGGCGATGAGCTTTTAGCGGCACTCAAGAAAGTGAAACCGACAAAAGATGATGGCTACGAGGTCGCGTTGCACGGACTGTTCGAATCTCATCCGTACGAAGCCGTAGCCTACGAAGGCGTCTGGCAGCCGGTGAAGTACCCATGGCACATGCTCTCACTTTTGCCCATTCTCTTGCCGAAAGATGGCAAACCAAAGATTGATAAAACAGCAAAAATTCATAAGACCGCGGTCATCGAAGGTGCAGTCGTCATCGGAAAGAATGTGAAAGTCTTCGCTCACGCCACGGTGATGGGACCCTGCACCATCGGTGATGACACTATCATCGCCAATAACGCCCTTGTCCGCGGAAGCTCCGTCGGCAAACGCTGTGTCATCGGCTACAACACGGAAGTAGCGCGCTCCGTCGTCGGAGACGACGTCTGGACACACACCAGTTACCTCGGTGACTCGGTGCTCGGCAGCAACATTTCTCTCGGTGCTGGCACCACGACTGGCAACCTTCGTCTCGATGAAAGTGAGATTTCTTCAGTCGTTTCTGGCGAAAGCGTCTCGACAGGACTCGGTAAATTCGGAGTGGTCTTGGGTTCCGGATGTCGCACGGGAATCCACACTTGTTTTTCGCCTGGCGTGAAAATTGGCACTGGTTCGTTTATCAATTCTGCAACTCTCGTGACTGCTGACATCCCTGACGGCTCTTTTGTAAAAATGGAGAACGCAGGAAAGATGATTGTCCGAGAAAATAAGAGCAAAACTGCGGACGCAAAAGCCCGCGAGTAAATGAGGAAAAAACTATCGTAAGGTTTTCCCCACTGTGGAAAGGTCTCTCATACCCTTTCCCGAAGAGTCCTTGGTTGTGCACAGGCACTTCGCGGCTTTGGCTAGCAGAGATCACGATACGAGTACCCATGGATCCCTGCGGTCGGACAAAGGGTTATCCACGGGTTATCCACAGTCTTTCCACATACCTAAAGTGTTCGGTGGATATGACATTTTCGCAGGCAGATACAGAAAAAAAGTGAACACAAAATGAAGACGATGATTCTTTTCCCGATGATCTCCGCATCATCACGAAAAAAGATCAAGAGTCTATGATGATGACGAAGTAAATATATTACTTTAAATACATTACTCACTAGTAAAACATTTGTATGTGTATAAGGTTTTTCGTATGATGAAATGCTTGATTAATCGAATTCATTCCTCTTCAATCCGGTTATGAAGTTTTCATGCAAAACAGCGGATCTTCTTTCGGGCTTGCAGCTTGTAAGTAGGGCAATTGGCACAGAACAAGTGCTTCCCATTCTTCAAAATATTTTAATTACCGTTGAAGGAAAACGTTGCACACTTTCAGCAACCAACCTTGAACTTTCCATTGTGACGAGTTTTGAAGTCAGTATTGAAAATGAGGGTTCAATCACCGTGCCTGCAAAAGCAATTCTCAACTTCGTGCAGTACAACCAAGATGCTGAAATTATTCTTGAAACAAGTGAAGGGACACAACTCAAACTTCACTCGAAGCGTGCAAAAGCAGTTATTGCTGGAGAGGCAGCAAGTGGCTTCCCTACTATCACTAGTATCCAAAAAGATGTCACGTTGAATTTGCCGATTTCACCGCTTCTTACAGCCCTTAACCTTGTAACGTTCGCATGTGCAAGGACAACATCAAGGCCGGTGATCTCTGGTGTGTTTGTGAAAATGGAGAAAGGAAAAATCACGATGGTTGGCACAGATAGTTATCGTCTTTCGGAATACAAGATTGATATTCCAGGTCTTACTGGAGATGTAACTTGTATTATTCCAGCGAAATTTCTCGATGAATTGAAGGGTGTTATCGCACTTCATCGTGGTCGTGAGGCTGAGGATAAGGATGAGAAGGGTAAGAAGAAAACATCTATTGAAAGCGTCGATATCCACTTAGGTTCTCAGCAGATTGAGGTGCACCTCGCTCATACAAAACTTGTGAGTAGGCTCATTGACGGTAAATTCCCGGATTACGCCCAAGTCGTGCCAAAAGAGAAAAACACGACAGCTGTCGTAAATATTAAAGACCTCCTCGGTGCTGTGAAGCGCATGCACTACTTCGCAAAAGAGCAGAGTAACAACATCACTTTTACATTCAATAAGTCAGGTATTCATCTCATGACAAAACAGACTCAAATTGGCCGTGATGAGTCGACGATCACGTCAGCTGTAGATGGTAAGGATAACAAGATCGCCGTGTCATCAACGTATCTTATCGATTTCCTCGCACGCCTTGATACTGAGGAGGTTCTCATTGAACTCTCAGACAAGATGCATCCAGCTGTCTTCAAAATTCCGACAGATCACACCTACCTTCACCTCATCATGCCGTTGCGCATGACAGAGGAATGATGTAATGTATCTTTGTGTGCAGGACGTCCTGCATCCCCATCAAACCCTCATTACGAGGGGGGTGAGGGGGACATTTCGATAGTGAAAAAGAGTCCAGCGCTATAACCAACACTCCATTTTTTCGGGTGATGATTCCATCCATTTGCATCGGTGAGTCGACTCATCGGGAGCTTAGTCAGCTTCTGAGGAGTAAGCATGCCCTCACGATTTCAGGACTTTCGAATGAAACCGCGAAAGCGATGATTATTAGTCATCTTCTTACCTTGCACCCTGCACCTGCTGTGGTGGTGACGGAGAATGATGAGCGAGTGGAGGGACTTTTGCATTGGATTAACTTCTTCGGAAAACAAGACGTGTTTCGTGTGACATTTGGCGCAGAGCCAACTGCAGATGATGTGTCATCGGTCGTAAAACTGATGAAAGGTGAAGGGATTGCGGTGATGGACCGCGCTACATGGGACACAGAAATGCCGTCGTTTGAAGAATTTAAAGAACACGCCGTTATCTTGAAGGTCGGAGAGGATATTGATTTCACGACATTCTTTTCGGCGCTTATCGACGCAGGTTACGAACACTCTGATGACACGTATTTGTCGCCCGGTGAGTATCGCAGAGTCGGCGACACGCTCGACGTGTATCCAGTTGGAGAGAGTAAGCAGTACAAAATTAGTTTTTCATTTGGCAAAGTAGAAGAGATTCGCACAGAGAGTGAAAATGGCTCAGAGAAACAGAAATCCATCGTTATCTATCCCCTTTCATGGGGAGAGACGAGGCAATTATCCAAGCAATTTCCTGATACATCAGTACTCGTGACTGACGAGCAGGAGGATTTAGAAAGGCCGGCATCATGTGACTTAGTGAAGCTCACAAGTTTCCCAGAAGATGAAGACGTCCATGTGCATCTTCGATATCTCTCTGTCCTGAAGTTTTACACACTTCCTGACTTCGTAAACGACGTGAAAGATAAACTCCAGCAAGATTGGACGCTTATTATTGTGAGTAAGCGCGCTGATGATCTGAAGGGGGTTCTGACGGAAGAGCGTATTCAGTTCCTCGACTCTCCTGAGAGAAGGTCTGGCTCTGTGACCATCGTCCCTGCAGGCGAAGATGAGCTGCTGCCTCATTCGCTCCAAAACCCTGATCTTAAGTGCGCGCTCATCACAGATCGTGAAATTTTCTCTCTTCGCAAAGAGGCGAAACAGCGCTCAGTACAGCGCTTAGCGCTCGATTTCATTACATCGCTGCAGGTTGGAGATTTCGTCGTGCATATGGAGCACGGTATCGGCCGATTTGAAGGAATGACACAGAAAGTGGTGGACGATGTGGAGCGTGAATACCTAGAAATCACATACGCAGAAAACGATAAACTCTTCGTGCCAGTCGACCAAGCGGACAAGCTCAGTAAGTTCGTGCACGAGGAGGGCGAGGAGCCGACACTGACGCGCCTTGGTTCATCCGAGTGGAAAAAGATTACGAAGAAAGTGAGCGAGGAAACGCAGAAGGTTGCAAAAGAACTTCTGGAGATTTACGCGAAGCGTGCAAAGGCAAAAGGAAACTCATTCCCAGATGACAGTGATGTGCAGCAGAGATTTGACGACGCGTTTCCGTATACCGAGACGCCTGGTCAGATCAAAGCGATTGAGGACATCAAGAAAGATATGGAGAGCGGCCACCCGATGGATAGACTTGTCTGTGGAGACGTTGGATTCGGAAAGACGGAGGTTGCTATGCGTGCCGCGTTTAAGGCTGTGCAAGGCGGTAAACAGGTCGCTTTCCTCTCGCCTATTACCATTCTTACGGACCAGCATTACCGAAGTCTTATCAAGCGTATGGAAGGCTTCAATGTTAGGATCGACATGCTTTCGCGCTTTCGCACTACGCAGCAGCAAAATGAGACGCTCCAAAAACTGCGCGAGGGAAAGATCGACATCATCGTCGGTACACATCGCCTCCTTCAGGACGACATTCAGTTCAGTGATCTTGGCCTCGTCATCATCGACGAAGAGCAGCGCTTTGGTGTGAAGCAAAAAGAAAAACTCAAGGAACTACGCTCCGCTGTGGACATCCTCACGATGACAGCGACGCCGATCCCACGCACGCTCAACCTTGGTCTTCATAAGCTGCGCGATATCACGACGATCACAACGCCACCACCAGGCCGCCTCCCGATCATCACCGAAGTTCGTAAATATTCTGATGCACTCGTTCGCGAGGCCATCATGAAAGAAATTGCACGCGGTGGGCAGGTCTACATGCTTCACAATCGCGTTGAGACGATCGATGCATTCGCGATGAAGCTCAAGGCCTTAGTGCCGCAAGCAACCTTCGTAGTGACCCATGGACAGCTAAAGCCAGAGGTTCTTGAGGAGCGCATCGTCGACTTCAAGAATGGTAAGTACTCGGTGCTCGTGAGCTCCACCATTATCGAAAACGGTATCGACCTTCCACGCGCCAACACACTCATCGTGAACGAAGCTGAGAAGTTCGGTCTCTCGCAGCTCTACCAGCTCCGTGGCCGTGTCGGACGTGGAACAGTGCAGGCGTATTCGTACTTCCTGTATCACTCGCAGCGTCTGAAGGACGATGCTAAGAAGCGTCTACGCGCCATCGTCGAAGCGTCGGAACTCGGTTCTGGATTCCAGATTGCCATGCGTGACCTAGAGATCCGCGGTGCCGGTGAAATTCTTGGTGCGTCACAGTCCGGAAACATGCAGACCGTCGGTGTCAGTCATTACCTACGTCTCCTCAAAGCTGCAGTGGAAGAGATGAAAGCCGGAGGTAAGGGTGATGATGACGATCTGCCGCAGACCATTGAAATCATTCTGCCCTTCGAAGCTCTTCTGCCGTCGTTCTATATTCCAGACGAGCAGGAGAAGATTGGCGCATACCAGAAACTTGCGGGCTCGGAAGATGAAACGATTCTCGCCGAATTTGAGGAGGACCTACGTGAAGAGTACGGTCCACTCCCAAAACAAGCGGAAAACCTCCTGCAGGTTATTCGCCTGAAGATGGCCTGCCGCAGAGCCGGTGTCGTTCGTGTAAAAATGGACAACGTGTCTGCAAATCGCCGCGATATTGTGGTGACCCTTGCACCGCGTGTCACGGCCGTTGAAATCATGCAGCTCTTACAGGTCTGTGCGCAGTGGCGTATCGTCGGTACGACGCTGAGAATTTCTGAAGCAGACATCAAGAAAGTAGCGGGAACCGATGAGTGGCTT
>JAKFXO010000005.1 GCA_021731345.1 Candidatus Peribacterales bacterium
CGTCACAAGTTCTGCAACGCGTGTGATGAGCACGGACTTGTTCACCTTATATGGAAGCTCGCTAATGCGGATGATGTAACGGTTACCAACTTCTTCAATGTCAGCTTTGCCGCGGCACACAACGGAACCACGTCCTGTGAGGTATGCCTGCTTCAGAGCCTCGCGGTCGTACACATAACCCGCAGTTGGGAAGTCAGGACCCTGAACGAATTCAAGAAGATCTTCCACGGTTGCATCTGGATTTTCCGTGAGATGAAGGATGGCAGTCGTGAGTTCGCGAAGGTTGTGAGGTGGGATGTTCGTGGCCATACCGACCGCGATACCGACGGTGCCATTGAGAAGAAGGTTCGGGAGTTTGGACGGAAGAACGGACGGCTCTTTACGCGTACCGTCGTAGTTTGGACGGAACTCAACCGTGTTCTTCTCGATATCCGTGAGAAGTTCATCGGCAACAGTCATCATCTTCGCTTCTGTATAACGCATGGCAGCTGCGTTGTCTCCATCGATAGAACCGAAGTTACCCTGACCGTAGATAAGGGGGTAACGCATGGCGAAGTCCTGAGCCATACGAACAAGTGCTTCGTAGATGGCAGAGTCTCCGTGCGGATGGTACTTACCCATCACGTCACCGACGACGGCTGCACATTTGCGGAACTTGGCCGAAGACCGGAGCCCCATTTCGTGCATCGTATACAGGATGCGACGGTGAACCGGCTTGAGTCCGTCTCTGGCGTCCGGAAGGGCGCGCGAAACGATAACGCTCATCGCGTAGTTGAGGTAGCTCTCCTCCATTTCGGTCACAATCGCTCGCGGATTGATCTGGCCGATATTCTTGGTATCGAGCGGAGCCTGCTCTTGGTCATCACTCGGGGCGGGGGGTTTCGCCATAGAAAATGCGTCAGAAAAGAAGCTCATGGAGGATACCGGAAAGAGTGCAAAAGGGAAGCCCCTTGAAGAAGTCGTTTGTTCAAGGCTACAAGCCATCTTTGACAGAGATGATCTTTGGTTTTTGACAATAAAAAAGACCCCTCGCACACATCATGCGTGCAGGGGTCAGGGGCTTCTTTCGGTCGGCATCATGCAGACGCACTAGTTGCACAGCTCACGCGGCAGTTCTTTTCGAAACCAGTTCTCGAAGTACATCTCCGCACCGTGAATCCGGGTTTCATCAACCGAGAACCACAGAGAACGGAAATCAGCGCTGCGTTCGCGTGACCCAGGATAGATTTTCCCGGTCTGATCGACGAACAGGATCTTCGATCCAGAGGCAACTGCGACGAAGCGGCCAGACGGAGCAACGACAATCTCGTGACGATCTCCCTTCTGAAGGTAGTCGGCCAGCGAGAATGCCACGAGACCATCGAGGTCTCCAGGATCAAATCCCTCGTGATCATCGCAGAGGTAGAGACTGGCGCCACGGAGAACCGCGATGACATCCTCTTGTGGCACCGAGACGATGTCCTCGGGGCTACGCAGTTCGTGCTCACGATAGCGGAACCATCGAGACACCTCGTTTGGCACACTCGTGGCACCGCGGAGAGGAACGACCTGTTTCGCTGCATAGTCGATGACGAGCTGAGCACCTCCGATCTGCAGAGCTCCAGCATCTTGGAAGAGCTGAAGTTTTACAGGACCTTCGGTGCCGATCTCAGAACTGAGATCAGCGTCCATCGACCATCCACCGAGAATCTTACGACCGAGTTCATCGGCCTCGTACACCATCAGGCAAGATCCGAAGATCCGCCCAATTTTGTCCTCGCACCACGGTGCGAGGGCACGGAGTTCGCGTGCGACGAACCCCATAGGGAACGAACTGACATTCATGACGACTTCCTTGAGACAGGGACTGGGGCGAGTCGGCAACAATACCGACATGTGAAAGAGCTGTACGAAGCTACGAGTTTTCATGAAAATGTCAAGGCTCTAAGAAGCTAGAATGCCTTCATGGAACAAACCGCAAAAAGGTATCCAGAGCTTGATCTACTGCGTGCAGGAGCCGTTTTGGCGATGATTTCGTATCACGTCTGCTTCGACCTCTCCTTCTATTATGGGTATGACCTCAGTATCGACGCAGGAATCTTCCGGTTCTTTGCCCATGCAACTGCAAGCCTGTTTCTCGTACTCACAGGCATCTGTTTCGTCATCTCTTTCGAGCGCACTGCCCCAGAGGTACGACTGAAAAAATATCTGAAGCGCGCATCCATAGTACTTGCCGGAGCAATGACCGTGACACTCGTGACATGGCTTTTCGATCCACAAACATTTGTCGTGTTTGGCATTTTACATCTCATAGGAGTCGCTGCACTGATTCAGTATCTCGTACGTCCGCTCAAACGTTGGAACGTACTACCCGGTGTACTCATATTTTCGACTGCGCTGTTTCTACCGACAGGAAATATTTCGACTCCACTCTTGTTACCGCTCGGCATCATGAATGAAGGATTTAGCTCCGTTGATTACTATCCCCTGCTTCCGTGGCTCGGGCCGATCTTCATCGGGATGGGCATCGGAGATTTTTTCTATACGCCAGAGCGAAGCGACCTACTGTCATTTCTTGATACATACAGATGGCCTTCGTGGCTGCTCTGGATAGGCAGAAAGTCACTTCTGATCTACTTCGTCCACCAGCCAATCGCACTCCTTCTACTATGGCTGCTGCTCGGCAGGTAGAATCCTCGCAATGCTTTCCATCGTTTCGGTCCCCATCGGCAACTTAGGTGACATCACGGTGCGCGCAAAAGAAGTGCTGGAGAAATGCACCGCAGTCATTTGTGAAGACACGCGCGTGACGGGACAACTACTGAAACTTCTTGGTCTTCCGAAAAAAGAATTCATTTCGTTTCACGGATATACCGATGATGGAAAAGCTGGATGGATCGTCGAGCGTCTCAAAAAAGGAGATCATCTCGTCCTTGTTTCTGACGCCGGAACTCCGGGCATTTCTGATCCTGGATACGTGGTCGTATCAAAAGTTCGTGCCTCCGGTGAAGCGATGGAAGTGATTCCGGGCGCATCTGCTTTTTTGGCTGCCCTTAGCCTTTCCGGGCTTCCTATCAACCAGTTCTCGTACCTCGGTTTTCTGCCGATCAAGAAAGGACGGCAGACACTTCTGCAGTCACTCAAGACAGAAGAAAAAACAATTGTGTTCTACGAGTCACCACATCGCATCGAAAAAACTCTCTCAGAATTTTCGAACATCTTTGCCGAACAACCAGAGCGAAAAATTGTGATCTGTCGCGAACTCACAAAGATGCACGAACAAACAATCGCCACGACGATCAGCGGACTCAGCGAAGCCGCAAAAACACTCACGGTGAAGGGGGAATTCGTGATCGTTTTTGCTGGAGCTGAAGGTTAACGTGGAGGGAGAATCGACGTCGGATTGACGTGGACTCCGTCCTTCGTGATTTCAAGGTGCAAGTGTGCACCAGTCGTCATGTATCCAGCACCTCGGGTACCCGGACGACCACCGGAAAGACCGACCATTTGGCCTGCACTCACGATGTCACCCTGCTTCACAAATGACGATGAAACGTGTCCGTAGAGCGATGCGTAGCCATTTCGGTGACCGATGAGGATGTAGCTATATCCCGTAAGTCCGCCGTCCTTAAACGCAAACACCACACCATCAGACACCGAACGCACAGGCGTCGCCTGCGGTACCGCAATATCGACAGCACGATGTGGAACACCGAACACGGCTTCGTACGAGAGATCAAAATATCCGGCGGTAATCGGACCGCTCACAGGCCACAAGAAAATCGGTGGAAGATCACCACCGAGTTCATACTGCTTTGCAGCTTTTTCTGCCTCTTCGGTTTTAGCAACAATCTGCTTTTGAAGTTCTGCAATCTTTGGATCAAACGTGGCAATCTCAGCTGCCAATTTTTTACGTTCGATCGTCGCTTCGTCCGCACGAAGTTTGGCGCGAATATATGCCTCAGCAAGATCAGCAGGTACGCCGTCTTTCATGTACGTCAGCGTTGCATCAATGAACGCGATATCGGCTTTGGTACGCACAATTTTGGCTACGGTTAGCTCGCTACCACTCGCCGCCTGCTGTGACTCAAGCGTGGCTAGCTCCGACACCAAATTGCCGCGTGTCAGCTTCTTGAGTTCGATTTTTTGATAGAGTTTTTTGTCACTATCCTTTGCGGCAGTCGCTGCCTGAAATGCTTTTTCGGCCGCAGTTTCTAGGAGCTGCATCGCGGTATCTTTACGAGTGATGGTGTCACGCTGCTCCTCGAGCGTCTTCATCTCAACCTTGAGCGGACCAGTCGTGTCTTCAAGCTTCTTGAGCTTGGACTTTTTAAGCTCTTCATTAATCTGCACAAGACTCGTCTGCATGAGTGCGATGCGTGCATTTGCTTCACTCGCTTCCTGTGCAACGTATTGCAGCTCTTCTTCCGTCAGCTTTTTTTCTTTCCAACTGTTATCGATGAACTGAGATTTTTCATCGACGATCGTCGCAATACTGCGGTGTTCGTTTTCCAGGAGTTGCAGTTCGGCAGCGTAATCATTGGCCACTTCTTTCAGACGTTCCTGCACTTTGTCTGACTCACTGACAAGCACACGAACCTGACCCAAAAACTGTGTTCGAGCCTTCAGGACGGCGTCGAATGCGAGTGCATCATCAATGCTGTCGCCGAGTGAACCACGAATGACCTGTTTCAAAAGCGGACCGCCGGCAGCAGGGCCAGATTCATGAAGAGCGATGTTCTTGCTCGTCATGTACCTGAGAAAGCGGATGAAATCATCACGCTGTCCGAGTGCGACAGAGTCATAGAACGCTTTGGTTTCCTCGGTTGCCTGTAGCTGACCCTGCAATGCCTCCACGAATGCACGATGTTCGGTAATGTGCTCGCGGATCACTTTGCGTTGCTGTGAGGCCTTCTCAAGGTCTTTGCGAGCACTCGCTACTTTGCCGTCGAACTGCGCTAACACTTGCTCAAGCGTCGCACGTTTTTTTGTCGTTGCCGCGGCTGCATGCCACAGCTGGTTGAACTCATCTTTGGCAGTCAAAAGCTGCGCATCATCCGTTGCCGCAATCACCGACAGCGGAACCATCAGCGCGAGGCCGAGAGCAATCCATGTGGTTCTGTGTGTGTTTGAGCCAAAAGACATCAGGACAGTATACCATAAAAACGTTCTTTTTAGAAGACCGTAAAACAGCCATGATTGTAGGAAATTGCCCTTGGAACAAAGCTCGGAAAAGTAAAGACAGAAGAAGCGGCGTAGCAGATCAAATTTTGCTACGATCCGGACGATGCTGTACGCACTTACAGGGACCGTCCAAAAACTCGATATACCGCACGTCGCGGTGGACGTCTCTGGAGTCTCATATCTTGTTTCCGTTCCACACCCAGTGTGGGACTCTTTACAGAGCGGCGAGACAACAACGGTCATCATCTACACGCTCGTGCGAGAAGATCGGCTGGATCTCTTCGGTTTCAGAAATGCGAACGACCGAGCGTTCTTCGTGGCTCTCCTGAACCTCTCTGGCATCGGTCCAAAACTTGGCCTTGAGCTCAGTTCCATTCCACGAGAAATGCTCGTAGAAGCAGCGGAAAAAGAGGACGCCGGCATTCTCTCAAGCATCAAGGGAGTCGGGCGAAAAACGGCTGAAAAACTCTTGGTCGACCTCAAATCGATGTTCGAGAAACATCCTGAGTGGGCCGCACTCGTTTCAGCACCGGGAGAATCACGCGCAAATTTCGACGCCGATGCTATCGCAGCACTTACGTCACTCGGTTACGATCAGCCGTCAGTTTTGGATGCACTTAAGAAAATCCCGACAAAACTAAAGCGCACGGAAGACCGTGTCGCGGCCGCACTTCGCTCTCTCTGACCCCCTTCTCTCCATGCTCACTCTCGACATCAAAGGCGTTCTCGCAAAAACCATCACTCCAAGTCATGGAATTCCCGACAGCGAGTTTGCAGCGGTGCGCACATCCATGCGTCGCTATACCGAAGAATGGCTTTCTGAACGCGAAAAAGGCATGCATGGCTGGTCCATGAATCCGTACGATAAAGATGCGATTAAGGAGGTCAATCACCTCGTCGATGGACTGAAAGCCGAGAATATTCAGACCGTTGTTTGGATCGGTATCGGTGGAAGCGGACTTGGTCCGAAAGTCATTCAAGAAATTTTTGAGTCTCCAAAAACTCCTGCCTTCGTCGTTGTCGATACGGTTGATCCAGCGACTCTACAGATGCATCTGGATCTCATTGATTGGAAAAACTCTCTCATCGTTGTCGTCAGTAAATCTGGCTCAACGCTAGAGACGATGTCAGCATTCTTCGCATGCTTTGAGCGGCTCAAGTCTGCGGTAAAAACGCATCCTGGTAACCGTGTCATCGCCATCACTGATCCTGAAGGTGGGCCACTGCGCGCATTCGCAAAACAGAACCGCATCCACGCACTCTCTATTCCGCCAAACGTCGGAGGACGCTTCAGTATTTTTACGCCAGTCGGACTACTCGCTATCGGACTTCTCAATGCGGACATCAATCAGTTCGTGCGCGGAGCGAAAGAAATGGACACGTATTGCCAAGAAACAACGATGGCCAGAAACCCTGCCGCATCACTCGCCGCAGTGCAGTATTTGCTGGATACAAAACGTAATTATCCGATTCGAGTCATCATGCCTTACGGTGACAGATTGCAGTCCATGGCACGCTGGGAACAGCAGCTGCTTGCCGAAAGTTTGGGTAAGACAGATGGCTTCAATCCTATTCCTGTAGCAGCAATCGGCACGCAAGATCAGCACTCGCTTCTGCAGCAATGGATGGCTGGTCCACGAAAAAGCTGGCATCTTTTCCTCCGTGAACTTGATAAGCCACGACTCGAAGTTCCAAAAAATCTTCCGGATGCATTTGCCTACATCGGCGGCAAAACATTCGGTCAACTCCTTGATGCATGTTACGAAGGCACGAGCCAAGCGCTCACATCGGTGAAGCGTCCACACGTCACGCTCTCACTGCAGCGGCTTGATGAATATCACATCGGACAACTCTTCTTCCTTTTCATGGCGGAAGTGGTCTATCTCGGAAAGCTCTATCGCATCGATATTTACGGTCAGCCAGCAGTCGAAATTGGAAAGCAGATCACGAAAGGCATTCTTTCAAAAGGACAGTCTGCGTGACGACAGACAGACGAGTTGCTATACTAAGGTTGATTTCTAAACTATCCCCCTCGATCCACATGGCTTCGCCCATCACTGATGCTGAATTCGCTACCAAAGTCCTCAAATCCCCTATCCCTGTCCTAGTCGACTTTTGGGCTCCATGGTGCGGTCCATGCAAAGCTATGAATCCAATTTTGGATGAGCTTTCTGCACAGTACGACGGCAAGATCACGTTTGTAAAAATGAACGTGGATGACAACGCAGACGTCCCTCAGCAGTTCAATGTCATGAGCATCCCGACATTCGTTCTCTTCAAAGGAGGCGAGGCAGTCGACACGTTCATCGGTGTACAATCAAAAGAGACTGTCGTCGGAAAACTCGACGCTCTGCTGAAGTAAGTATGCGCATCATTCTTGGTGTCATCGGCATCATCTTCGCCTCCGTTCTCATTAAGTTCCGTGAACAAGTCGGTGAGATGCTCGGTGAGCCAGAGTGGGCAGAGAAAGTGGGCGGAATCTATAATCTGGTGATCATTATTGGTGTCGCAATGTACTTCTGGAGCATTTCGTACATGACCAATACCCAGGACATCTTCTTTGCGCCGCTCATGTACATTCTGCCATTCGGAAAAGATGCTGGTCCGACGGGGGTGCCGGGAGTCGAGTCCTAGTCGTACGTCGTCGATGATGTCTTTTTTGTCGTGGTGGAGCTGAGGAGATTCGAACTCCTGACCCTCTGGTTGCAAACCAGATGCTCTACCAACTGAGCTACAGCCCCGTACGTATGTTGGATCCTAACGAAGATATGAGAACGAGCAACCTTTCTTGATAACGCTTCGCTACGCTCAGCTTGGCAACTGAGCTACAGCCCCACAGTGTGGATGGTACAACCGGCGTAAAAAGATCGACTCGCACGGCATTGTAGGCAAAAATCTATCACTTTGCGAGTGTCCTTTCATAGCTTTCCTCTGAGCAAATATATTTGCATATTTATAATAAATATTGTATAATAGTAAAAAGCTTCCCAACACCCATAACATGCCACAACAGAAGACATTTGATCCTTCGTGGAACTTCTCTGCAGCCATTCTCGGCATCGGTGCAGTGTCACTTGTCTGCGCATTACTGTTTTCTAACGCGATGAACGATGTACACATGAAGGCTAGTGCAGCGCAGCTGACCTGTAGTGGAGGCCTTGAAATGTGTATGAAGTCTGCTGAGAAGAATCCTCAGTGTGATGCCTGCGTGGGCTCCGACGCGACAATCACCAGTGCGGCATGTCAAAAATGCGCCTCTGTTAAAGCCATGTGCCAAAACGGATACAACGCTTGCACGGACGAAGGTGGCAACATTCACGCTTGGTAATACATACATCATTTCTTACCCCATTTTCTATGATCATCCGCGAAGGTACCACCCACCCAGGGCATCGCCGCATCGTTCTCATGACTATTGCGATCTTCGCTCTCATAGCAGCGCTGGCCGTGACGATGCAGACCAGAGAGATCAAAGGAGCAATCGTTGGTCTGGAGACTGCAACACGCGTTTCTGAAATTCAGCAGTTCCAATCAGGATGCAACGAGTGCTTGGATAAATACACGGCGTGTGTCTCCCCTATCCGTAAGCGTCGCGACTACAGCGACGAGCGCATCGCAAATATCAATCGCCAATGCGCCACGCAATATAAAAACTGCCGCAATCGCGTGCAGTGCTTTAACTAAATAGTAAAAACCAAAGACGCCTTAGGTGATGATCTCACCGAGGCGTTTTTGTTCGACTGCATTGCGAATCTCCATACCGACTCTTTCCCCGACACTCATGGAGTTTCCGTACAGATACCCCGAGTACGGAGTAGCAGCAGTACCGGGTGAACCGGGGATGCGAAGTGAGACATCGAAGATCACAATGTCCTCATTCCCCTCCTCTGCAACAACGGCTCCCTGAAGCGCAAAAGGACCAATGATGCCTTTGCCACTTGGGTCCAAATCCTTCGGTAGTTTCTTGCACGCTGCGGCAAACTTTTCACCGAGGTCGAATGCTTTTTCGAGAATAGATTCTTTGACGGTACATGCGATGTGCCCTGTTTCGATCATCTTCAGGGGAATAGTTTTCATCGCGAGTGTTTGCTGCTGCGCAGTCATGCGAAGGAAACCATCAAGATTTGTCTGGCGACGTGTATCAGTCCCAAGAAGCTCCAGCTCTCCTGTTAGTGGGGAGTAGAAGAAATTAAAGTTCACGGGTGCACCGACGATAAACTCTTCAATGGTTGCCGTGCGCCACTTGGCTCCTACCTTCCCCTCTTTCTCCAGTGCAGAACCAATCGATTCGTACGACTTTGCGTCAGTTGCGAGAAAAAATGCGCGCTCGTATCCGCGTGCTGCCTCAGCTGCCTTCACTAGTACCGGACGATCAATGTCATTGGCGCTCTTGAAAATTTTCGGTGTGCGAATGCCGGCTTTATGGAGAAGATCGTACTGATTGAATGGCTGATCACGCTCTTCTAATTTCAGAAGCGTGCGTGACCCGAAGATCGGAATATGAAAATCATTTTCAACTTTTGAAAAGTCATCGAAGTACACCCAGAAATAACGGTTATGCACAAAAATTGTATTCATTTTTTTAAGCTTCTGTTGGACTTCTTTCTTGAGTACATCTGAAAAATTATCAACGACGATTGTTTGATCGACACATCCGCGGTCTTCACGAGTTTTCAGATACTTTGAGTACGTCTTCTCTCTTCCATTGCGCGCCACAACCACCGTCGAAAAACCACACTGCTTTGCTCCGGCGCAGACATCAAGCGCACTGTGTCCTCCGAGCGCGCCAACCGTGAGTTTCGTGAGGTCGTAGCCTTTGAGGAGGGCAGCTGTATCCATATGCGAAGTGTAGCG